>JBJMNM010000610.1:0-7545 GCA_045804305.1 Gemmatimonadaceae bacterium
GACGTGCATGCCGATGTTGCCGCAGCCGATCAATCCGACCGTCGCCTGCTCGAGCGGTATGTCGAAGCCGCGGAGCATCCCGGCCAGCACGTGATAGTTGCCTTCGCCAGTGGGCCTGGATGTGTCGGCAACGACGCTCCCCTTGAACTGCCGCTTGAGGTACTCCAGGGACTGCGTGCGACCGTCGGACATCAGGCCATGGCCGAGGTCCTGACCGGTGGTGAGATGGAACCCGGCGCGCGCTTCGACGTCCTTGAAGCAGGCGACGGCAAAGTCGAGCAGCTCGAAGTCGCGCGGCTGGCCGACGCGCGCGTCAGGCGTGGGATGCAGCACGCACTTCCCTCCCACGATCCGGCCGGTGTCGCGAAGCGCGAGGGGACCTCCGACGCGGATGAGCCGGGACCAGTAGACCTTCTCCTCCATGCCGAGGGCGAGTCCGATCGCCTCGCGGTCGCTGTCGAACCCGGGTGCGGACGTCCGCGCCTCGGGCGCGATGCGGAATCCGCCGAGTGAGAGCTTCCCCGAGCCCGGCTCGGCATGCGTCGCGATGCTGAGCCGCCACCGTGTGAAGGGATGCACGTATCGGTAGACCCAGACTTTGGGTCCGCCTGCGCCGATGAGATCGGGCGCGAGGCGGGCCGTCGCGGCCGGTTCCAGAACGGTCGGCGCCGGCGCGGGGGCACCGGCGCGCGTGAAGGTCACTGGCACGTCAGGTCGTCGGCGGGTTGAATGCTTCGTGCTGAGCGTCGATCCAGCTGCGGTGATACTTCGGGTCTTCGACGTCGAGCGCTTGCCGAGCGACCTTGAGTGGGCGGAAGGTATCCATCATCACCGCGTATTCATCGGTGCCCTTCGCCTTCATGGACGCCTCGGCGCGCCCCGGGTGCGGGCCGTGTGGAATGCCGTCGGGATGCAGAGTGATGGAGCCGAACTCGATCCCCTTGCGGCTCATGAACTCGCTGGAGGCGTAATAGATGACTTCATCAGAATCCACATTGCTGTGGTTATATGGAGCCGGGATCGCCTCGGGGTGAAAATCGAACGGCCTGGGGCAGAACGAGCAGACCACGAACCCGTCGCCCTGGAAAGTCTGGTGCACCGGCGGCGGCTGGTGCACGCGCCCCACGATCGGTTCGAAATCGCGGATGTTGAACGCCCAGGGATAGAACTGGCCATCCCAGCCGATCACGTCGAGCGGATGATGGTCCAGCACGACTTCGTTGATCCCATCGTACTGCTTGACGAGGATGCGGAAATCGCCCTTCTCGTCGAACGTGCGCAGCGTGCGGGGGATGCGGATGTCGCGCTCGGAGTAGGGCGCGCCCTCGACCAGTTGCCCGAACTCGTTGCGATACCGCTTGGGAGGACGCGTGTGCCCCTTCCCCTCCATGACGAGCAGCTTCGCCTGCTCGCTCCCCTTCTCAAAGCGGTAGCGATGCATGATGCCGCGGTGAATGACGAGGTAGTCGCCTTCACCGAACGGCAGGTCGCCATACTGTGTCTCCAGGTTGCCCTTCCCCTTGGAGACGTAGACGATCTCGTCGGCCTGCGCGTTCCGGTAGAAGTGCTCGTCGTCCTTGTCCGGCTCCACGTACCACATCGCGACATCCTGATTGAACATCAGCGGCACGCGGTCGAGCGTGGGGCTGCCGCCCTTCCGGATCTTCGACGTGAGAAAGTGGCGATGCCGCAGGGTCTGATCGTCGTCGGCCTCGAGGCAGATCTCCTTCAGCCGCTTCACGGACTTGACCGTCGTGGGCGGGTGCACGTGATACAGCAGCGCAGACGTTCCCGTGAAGCCTTCATGTCCGACCAGCTGCTCGGCGTACAGGCCGCCGTCGGGCTTTCGGAAGGCGATGTGGCGCTTCTTCGGGATCTGGCCGAGCGTATGGTAGTAGGGCATCAGAGATTTCCTCTCAAGCCCTGCTCGCGCTCGATCGCCTCGAACAGCGCCCTGAAGTTCCCCGCCCCGAAGCTCTTGGCGCCCTTGCGCTGGATGATCTCGTAGAAGACCGTCGGCCGATCCTCCACCGGCTTGGTGAAGATCTGGAGCAGATAGCCGTCGGGGTCGCGGTCGATGAGGATCCCCAGCTTGGCGAGAGACTGTACGTCTTCATCGATCTTGCCGACGCGCTTCTGGAGGTCGTCGTAGTAGGTGGTCGGCACGCTGAGGAACTCGACGCCGCGATCGCGCAGCGTGGTGACCGTCCTGATGATGTCGTCGGTGGCGAGGGCCAGGTGCTGCACCCCGGGCCCCTTGTAGAATTCGAGATACTCGTCGATCTGCGACTTCTTCTTGCCTTTGGCCGGCTCGTTGATCGGGAACTTGATGCGATCGTTGCCGTTCGCCATCACCTTGCTCATCAGCGACGAGTACTCGGTGCTGATCGTCTTGTCGTCGAAGGTGAGGAGGTTCCTGAAGCCCATGACGTGGGCGTAGAACTCCACCCAGTGATTCATCTTCCCCAGCTCGACGTTGCCGACGCAGTGGTCGACGTACCTGAGCCCTACGTCAGGTGGCGAGAAGTGCATCGCCACGGACCGATAACCCGGCATGAACAGCCCGCGGTAGTTCCTGCGCTCGACGAGCGAGTGGATCGTTTCGCCATAGATCTTGAACGAGGCGATGACGATCTCGCCGTCGTCATCGCGGAGGACCATCGGCTCATGCACCGACTCGGCGCCTCGCTCCACGGCCTTCCTGAATGCATCGCGCGCGTCGTCCACCCAGAGCGCGATGTCGCGCACGCCGTCGCCGTGCTCATACACGTGATCGGCGATACGCTCGGCGTCGGGGCTCAGGTCGGGACGGATCGCCGTGGTGAGAACGAAGCGGATCTTGTCCTGCTGGAGCAGGTAGCTCGCCCGATCCCGCGTGCCGGTCTCCGGACCGCGGTAGCCTACGAGCTGGAAGCCGAACGCCGCGCGATAGTAGTGGGCCGCCTGCTTGGCGTTGCCCACGTAGAACTCGATGTAGTCGGTTCCGTTGATCGGGAAGGTATCGTGCGACTGCTGCGCGACCTCGAGCATCTCAGTTGCCATGCGACCCCGCCGGTGATCCAGTGATGACGTAATTTAGCCGCGGGGCACGGGGTTCACCACGCCAGCCCTGGGTGCGAGCCCTTTGCGGAAGCCGGAGGTGCGGAACGCCGTCGGCCGGCCCCTAGAGCTCGAGCTCCGGCAGATCGCGGAACAGCTCGAGGGCCTCGGGGTTCGCCAGCGCGTCGGCGTTCTTGACCGTGCGACCGTGCACCACGTCGCGCACCGCCAGCTCGGTGATCTTGCCACTGATCGTGCGCGGGATGTCGGCGACCTGGATGATCTTCTTCGGCACATGGTGAGGGCTGGCGTTCTCCCGGATCTGCCGCCGGATGCGCTCGCGCAGATCGTCGTCGAGTGTCCGCCCGCTCGCCAGTCGCACGAACAGGACGATCCGTTCGTCCACACCCGGCTTGTGCGACATCTGCTGGCCGATCACCAGACTCTCCACCACCTCGCTGAGCTGCTCCACCTGCCGGTAGATCTCGGCGGTGCCGATGCGCACCCCGCCGGGATTGAGGGTGGCGTCGCTGCGGCCGTAGATCACCATACCGCCCTGGTCCGTGAGCTCGGCCCAGTCACCGTGCCGCCACACGTTCGGGTACACGTCGAAGTAGGCCGAGCGATACTTGTGCCCGTCGGGATCGTTCCAGAATGCCACGGGCATGCTCGGAAAGGGAGCCGTGCACACCAGCTCGCCCTGCATCCCGACCGTCGGGTGGCCGGCCTCGTCGAACACCTCCACGCTCATGCCGTACCCGCGCGTCTGGATCTCGCCGCGAATCACCGGTCGCGTCGGATCGCCGAGCGCGAAGCACGAGATGATGTCCGTGCCGCCGCTGATGCTGCTCAGGCGGACGTCGGGTTTCACCTTCCCGTACACGTAATCGAAGCCCGGCGCGGCCAGCGGACTGCCCGTGGACAGGATCGCCCGCAGCGACGACAGATCGTGCGTCCGGCGCGGCTCGGCGCCCTCTTTCTCGGTGAGCGTGATCCACTTGGCGCTCGTGCCGAAGATGGTGATCCGCTCCGCCTGGGCGACGTCCCACAGGATCGGCCGTCCGCGGATGATCGGGGCACCGTCATACAGCACGACCGTGGCGCCCACCGCGAGGCTCGACACGAGCCAGTTCCACATCATCCATCCCGTGGTCGTATAGTATGAGATGCGGTCGTCGCGCCGGAGGTCGGTGTGCAGGACGAGCTCCTTCAGATGCTGGAGCAGTGTCCCGCCCGCGCCGTGCACCATGCACTTGGGAAGTCCGGTCGTCCCCGACGAGTACATCACGTAGAGCGGATGGTCGAACGGCAGGCGCTCGAATCGCAGCTCGGCGCCGCGCCCCGCGGTCAGCGCCTCCTTCCACCAGATGGCGCCGGGAACAGCGGACGCGCCGTCGTCGGCGGACTCTCCCGCGAGATGGGGAACGACGACGAGGCGTTCCACGCTCGGGAGCGACGCGACGAACGCGCGCACGCGATCGAGCGATGCGATCGTCTTGCCGGCATAGCGATAACCATCCGCGACCACGAGCACCCTCGGCGCGATCTGCCCGAAGCGATCCAGCACCCCCGTCACGCCGAAGTCCGGCGAGCAGGACGACCACAACGCCCCAATCGACGCCGTCGCCAACATGGCGACGACCGCCTCCGGAATGTTCGGGATGAACCCGGCCACGCGATCTCCCGACACGATCCCTTGGGAGCGCAGGAACCCCGCGAACGAGGCCACGGCCTGCGCGAGCTCCGCATAGGTCATGCGACGCGAGGCCCCCTGCTCCGTCCACAGCACGAGCGCCTCGCGATCGTCCCTGAACCGGAGCAGGTTCTCGGCGAAGTTGAGCCGCGCGCCGGAAAACCAGCGAGGACCACGCTCGGGATCCGGGGGCGCCATGCGGTCGCCGCCGATCAGCACCGCGTCCCACGGCGCAGTGCCCTCCCGCTCCTCCGCAATCACCCCACAGAAGCGCCAGACCGCGGCCCAGAACTGCTCGCGGTGCTCGATCGACCACGCGTAGAGCGAAGGGCTGTCGATCACTCCGGCCGCCTCGCCGCCGAGGGGCTGGACGGAATCGCGGATGAAGCGGGTGACGTTCGCGCTCGCTATCGCGGCGGCCGTCGGGAACCAGAGAGTGTCGATTTGGCTCACGGGAGAAAGCGACAGGCTGAAAAGCTCGGAAGCCAGCGCAGAAGAAGCCTCGAGGGCAAGCTATCGAGCAGTAAGCTCTCGCTGATCGATCAGCGAGAGCTCATCGCTTCACAGCTTGCACCTTGCAGCGTCGTGTGCACTGGCTTCGAGCCTGTCACCATCGCTGGCTGGCAAGCTAGAGGAAGATCGACAGCTTGCCGTATATGAACCTCCCGTTGAACCCGAATGGGCTCACGCCACTGTATGGAAAGATCCCCACGTTGCCGGTGCCCGCCACGCCGTTGGCGGGGAAGCCGGCCGCGCTGAACGGCGTGCCCGGATAGTTGTTCCGGTCGGGATAGACGTCGAAGATGTTGTCCGCGCCGACGGTGAAGGTGTAGATCCGCGCGAGGGTGTACGACGCGCTCGCGTCGGTGATCCACTTCGCCCTGAAGGTCTGATCCAGCGTGTCGGTGGCGGCGGAGCCGGCCGTCGTGACTTTGCCGAAGCGCTGCGATCGCAGCAGGAAGCCCAACTGCTGAAGGTTATAGTTGGCCGACAGGAGAATGTTGTCGCGCGGCTGTCCGCGCTCGACACGAATTCGCTCGATGCGGCCATACTGCAGCAACTGCGACGGGACCGCGGTCTGCTGCGCAATGGAGTCCACTCGCGTGAGCTTCGTGTGGTTCACGTTGAGCCCCGCGGTGAGCCGCAGCACGCCCTGGTTTTCGAAGCTGTGGCCCCAGTTCGCGATCACGTCCACGCCGTCGGTGCGCGTGTCGAGGGCATTGGTGAAGTAGCGGGCGCCCGTGATCTCCGGCTTTCCGTTGGCGGTGAAGAAGTTCACCACGGCGGCGCCGACGAGATTCTCCGAGAACACGATCCGGTCCCTGATGTCGATCCGGTAGTAGTCCGTCGTGAAGGAGAGCGCGGGGATTGGCTCGAGGGCGAACCCGACGCTCAGGTTCGTGGACTTCTCCGGCTTGAGCGGACGCGCGCCGAGCTGCTGCGCGAGGGGATCATCCACCGGGAGCGTGCGGATCTCCAGCGGAATGCCACCCACGAAGTTCGTGGCGGTGGACTGGAAGTACGACTGCCCGAGCGAGGGGGCACGGAACCCCGAGCTGAACGCGCCACGCAACGCGTAGTTCTTGATCGGCTCGAAGCGTGCCGAGACCTTGCCGGTCGTCGTGGAACCGAAGTCGCTGTAGTGCTCGTAGCGGCCGGCCAGGCCCACGAGCAATGCCTTCGTCACGTCGGTCTCGACGTCGACATAGCCCGCCACGTTGTTGCGCGAACGGCTGGTCTGCTGCACGGGGCTGAACCCCGGGAACACCTGCGAGAACGGCGCCGGCCGCGTGGCCGTGGCGACGCCCGTCGAGTCGAGGACACGCGCGTTGAGGTCGACGGCGTAGGAGTTCGGCTCGCCCGGATCGATGGAATAATGGTCGGCGCGGAATTCGGCGCCGGCCGCCACGCGCAGCTCCTCGAACAGCGGGAGCGAACGGAAAAGATCGAGGTTTGTCGTGGATTGCCCGAACCCGAGCTTGCCGGCATAGAACTGCGTCTGCGGATTGCTCGGCGGCAGGATCGCGTTCGCGCTGTTCTTGACGTCGAAGCCGAAGCTGTTGTGGCCATAGGTGGTGCTCAGATCCCACTTCCAGTCGCTGAGCTGGCCTTTCACGCCGGCCGTGCCGGAATAGTCGTCGATCGTGGAGCGGATGATCGGCAGGAAGCCGTTCGGGTAGATGAATCGCAGCGTCCGGTCGTCACGCGCGCGACGCCAGAAGCCGGCCGCCTCGCCGGTGCGCCGGGACCCGCCGGCGAATGCGTACGCCTCGATCCCGCTGTCGAACTCGTTCGCCGCATTGAGCCAGAGTCCCACGTCGTGCGTTTGCGCGTCGCCCTGCCGGTGTGTGATGCTGTCGGGCAAGGGCGGGGAGAGAGTCGAACGGCAGAAGGTGTCGGCGCAGTTGGGGCTGTTCCCGAAGTAGTTGAGCCGCAGATCGGGCAACGAGCGATTCGTGTAGCCGCGATCCCGCAGCTCGAACGCGCCGTGCACGTACCCGCGCGTGCCGAACACGATGCCCTTGTCGATTGCCGCCTGGTAGACGTGTCCATCACGAGCCGTGCGCTCGCCGGTCGGGTAGCCGCCAACGGCGGCGAAGGTCGTCGGGATCACGGCGTTGTCCGGACGGTTGTAGGTCGTGAAATCTCCGCCCAGGGTGTTCACGAGCTCGCCGTGCTTGCCGCTCTTGAGCACGATGTTGATCACGCCGGCGATCGCGTCGGACCCGTACTGCGCCGCGGCACCGTCGCGCAGGATCTCGACGTGGTCGATCATGCTCGACGGGATGGCGTTCAGGTCGACGCCGGTCGAC
>JBJMNM010000611.1:0-8208 GCA_045804305.1 Gemmatimonadaceae bacterium
GAAGACGCTGGATGAGGCGTTCGTGCAGGTGCAGCGCTTGCACGGCGTGGTGGAGCAGTACGCCCTGGCGCTCAAGCGCACTCAGCCCACGTCGCTGTACGGCATGCAGATCAAGCGCGCGCTCGAAGGGCGCCTGTGGGGCGTGCGCCTCGACACCTCCGAGTTCATGGTGGATAGATCCGTGGTTCCGCTCATGGGCGCCTTTCCTCCGACGGGCGCGAACCCGACTCTCGTATGGAACGTCCGCAACGCGCTGGACGCCGAAGGCTTCGGTGAGGTGAAGATCGTCGCGTCCGGCGGCTTCACCGTCCAGCGCATCCGAGCGTTCGAGGAGGACGGCGTGCCCGTGGACGCATACGGGGTGGGCGCAAGCGTACAGGACGGGCGCTGGGATTTCACGGCCGACGTGGTGCGGTTGAACGGCGCGCCGCAGGCCAAGGCCGGGCGTGAGCTCAGGGCGAACGCTAGGTTGGAGAGAGTAAAGTGAGACGGTGAGTCTCACCGTCTCACCGTCTCACCGTCTCACCGTCTCACCGTCTCACGAGGGTTTCCATGGCAGCAGGCCCAAAGCTCGACGGCGCCGGTATTCAGAAGATGAAAACGCTGGACGAGGCGTTCGTGCAGGTGCAGCGTTTGCACGGCGTGGTGGAGCAGTACGCGCTGGCGCTCAAGCGCTCTCAGCCCACGTCGCTGTACGGCATGCAGGTCAAGCGCGCCATCTCGCCGATCGTCGGTCTGCTGAAACCGCAATTCGGCCTCATCTCCGATCAGGTCGCGGCGCTCAATCTCGTGGCGGGCCGAGGCGGGAGCGAGCAGACGAAGGTTCGCATTCTGCGGGAAGGTGTGGGCGCGCTGCGCCAGGCGCTCGACATCGCCGTGGTGCGCGTCAAGGACAATCACGCCGTGCACGACGAGCCCGAAGCAGCGAAGCGCCCCAGCACCGAGTCGTAGCAGCGCGCGACTGTGGGGGAAAGTCCTACGGCGTTGCGCACCATGCCGGTTGCGTTGCTTTCACCCTTTGCGGCCGGTACTTTTCCGGGATTGTACGACCACTCGCCGAGCGCACGTCGTCTCGCGAGCGCACTCCCTCGAACCTGCCGGAACAAGGACCTCGCATGCCCGTGACTTCCCGACCGCGCCGGCTGCTCCGTGCCGCGCTGCCGGCCCTTCTCGCGGTCGTCTTCACAGCGTGCGACGCACGCTACCCGAACTCCGTCTTCACGCGCTTCACGGAGTTCAACCGCGACGTCGGCTACCTCTTCGACATCCTCATCTGGCTCGGCGGCATCGTCTTCGTTTTCGTGGAGAGCATCCTGCTCTACACGATCTGGCGCTTCCGGCGGCGCAGCGAGAACGACCGGCCCGAGCACGTACATGGCAACACCACGCTCGAGATCCTCTGGACCGCCATTCCGGCGCTGATCCTGGCATTCATCGCCGTTCCCACCGTTCGCTCGATCTTCAGGACGCAGGCGAAGGCGAAGGCCGACGCGTTGCAGGTCGAGGTGATCGGGCACCAGTGGTGGTGGGAGTTCCGGTATCCGCAGTACAAGGTCACCACGGCGAACGAGCTGTATCTCCCCATCGGCCGCACGGTGAACTTCACGCTCAAGAGCAACGACGTGCTGCACTCGTTCTGGGTGCCGCAGCTCGGCGGCAAGCGCGACCTCATCACCAACCATCCGAACTTCCTGTGGTACACGCCGGACTCCACGAGCGAGTACGCGTGGAACGGCATGTGTGTGGAGTACTGCGGCGCGTCGCACGCGAACATGCGGTTCAAGACGTTCACCGTGTCGCCGGCGAACTTCGAATCATGGGCGGCGCACCAGGCGAGCCCCGCGGCGTTCGGCGCCCAGGCGCCGGCGGCCGCGGGCGCTGCCGGGGTCGCGCCGCTCGCACCGGTGGCAACTGCGCCAGAGGAGAAGGCGCAGGTCGCCGCGCATGCCGCCGGCGCCACGGGGCCCGGCGCAACGCCGACCGCCACGCCCGGACATGCCGTGACCACGACGGTGGCCGCGCCGCCCGCGGCAGCGGCGGTGCAGCAGGCGGGCTTCGTGATGTTCCCGCATGACAAGCTTCCCTCGCATGCCGTGCCCAGCACGCCGATTCCGGCCGGCATGGCGTTCGACGAATCGCTCCAGGGCAATCCGGATCGCGGCCGCGACATGCTGACGAAGTTCGTCGGCGCTTGCGCGGGCTGTCACATGATCAACGGCAACCCGTCGATGGTCGGGGTCACAGGCCCGAATCTGACCCACGTCGCCACCCGCACCACGATCGCCGGTGGACTGTACCCGAATGACAGGAAGCACCTGTCGCTCTGGATCAAGAACGCGCGATGGATGAAGCCCGGCGTGATCATGCCGACGCTCGGCGCCTTCCAGCGCGACCCCATCACCAAACAGACGGTGCCAGGGACGGGTCTGACGGATCAGCAGATCGCTGACATCGTGGCCTACCTGCAGGCGCTCAAGTAACCGCCGAGACATCGGAGACACGGACCTAATGGCAACCACGGCACCCGCCCCGGTACAACATCCACCCGCGGAGAGCTACGTCGGCGAGAGCGGCATCTGGAGCTGGCTCACGACGGTCGATCACAAGCGGATCGGCACGCTCTATCTCTATACGTCGCTCTTCTTCTTCCTGGTCGGCGGGCTCGAAGCGGTGATGATCCGCGCACAGCTCGCCGCGCCGAACAACCACCTCGTTTCCGCCGAGACGTACAACCAGCTCTTCACGATGCACGGCACGACCATGATCTTCCTCGGGATCATGCCGCTGTCGGCCGCGTTCTTCAATTATCTGATTCCGCTCCAGATCGGTGCGCGCGACGTCGCCTTTCCCCGGCTCAACGCGTTCAGCTACTGGGTCTTCCTCCTCGGCGGCATCTTCATGAATTCGTCGTGGTTCGTGGGTGCCGCGCCGAACGGCGGCTGGTTCGGCTACGCGCCGCTCACCACGATGCAGTTCTCGCCGGGCCTGAACATCGACTTCTGGGTGATCGGCCTCCAGATCCTCGGCGTCAGCTCCCTCGCGGCGGCGTTCAACTTCATCACCACGATCATCAACATGCGCGCGCCGGGGATGAACCTGATGCGCATGCCGATGTTCACGTGGAATGCGTTCGTCGTGCAGTTCCTGCTCGTACTGGCCTTCCCGGTCATCACGATCGCGCTGGTCTTTCTGCAGTTCGACCGCTTCTTCGGCACGACCTTCTACGAGTCGCCGGCAGGGGCCGATCCACTGCTCTGGCAGCACCTGTTCTGGATCTTCGGACATCCGGAGGTCTACATCCTGATCCTGCCGGCGTTCGGGCTCACGTCGGAGATCGTGCCGACCTTCTCGCGCAAGCCGATCTTCGGGTACCCGGTGATGGCGTACGCGACGATGCTGATCGCCTTCCTTGGCTTCGGCGTGTGGGCGCACCACATGTTCGCCGTCGGCATGGGCCCCATCGCCGACACCTTCTTTGGCGTGACGACGATGCTCATCGCCATTCCGACCGGCGTGAAGATCTTCAACTGGATCTTCACGATGTGGGGCGGGTCGGTGCGCTTCACGACGGCGATGAAGTTCGCCATCGCGCTGGTGGCGCTCTTCACCATCGGCGGTATCTCCGGCGTGATGCACTCGTCTCCGCCGGCCGACCTCCAGCAGACCGACACCTACTTCATCGTCGCGCACTTCCATTACGTGCTGTTCGGCGGCTCGATGATGGGCATCTTCGGTGGACTGTACTACTACTACCCGAAGATGACCGGCCGGCTGTTGAGCGAGAAGCTCGGAAGCTGGCACTTCTGGCTGATGTTCGTCGGGATGAATCTCACCTTCTTCCCGATGCATTTCTCCGGGTTGGCGGGAATGCCGCGCCGCATCTACACCTATGATGCGGGCCAGGGCTGGGAGATGTTCAACAAGACCAGCACCTGGGGCGCGTACATGCTGGCCGTCGGGATGATCATCTTCGTCTGGAATTTTTTCCGCAGCATGAGGAACGGCGCGGTGGCCGGCAACGATCCGTGGGGTGCACCCACGCTCGAGTGGGCGATCCCGTCCCCGCCGCCCGAGTACAACTTCGCGCGC
The DNA here is from genome assembly GCA_045804305.1 of Gemmatimonadaceae bacterium. GTDB lineage: Bacteria > Gemmatimonadota > Gemmatimonadetes > Gemmatimonadales > Gemmatimonadaceae > AG11. The sequence goes on from JBJMNM010000611.1 coordinate 4,090, forward strand.
ATCCCGCGCGTGACGTCGCGTGTGCCGCTCTGGGACCTCACCATGCCGCGCCAGGCCGCCGCGGTGCCGCACAGCGACAAGGGTGACAAGCGAGTGGACGTGGACGCCGGCGGCAGGCACGTGGCGCGGACGCATCCGGCACCGGCCGCCAGCCGCCCGAGGCAGCACGCCGAGGCGCCGATGCACATCGAGCACGCCACCGGCAAGACGGCGAAGGAGCTGCACATCCCGATGCCGAACCCGACGATCAAGCCGTTGATCTGCGCGCTCGGGCTGAACGTGATGTTCGCCGGTCTGCTGTTCATTCACATGGGCAAGATGCCGCTCGCGCTCGCGACGATGATCGGCGGCGCGCTCATCATGGTAACGGCTCTCTATGCGTGGGTCCTGACCCCGCTCGAGGACGCACACTAATCCCCGAGGACTGACTCCAGTGACACACGCCGCCACCGCCCACGCGGGCGATCATCACGACGCGCACGTCGGGCATCCGCCGACCTCCACGGGCCTCGACAACAAGAAGGTCGCCATCTGGACCTTCATCGGCTCGGAGTGCATGCTCTTCGCGTCGCTGATCTCCACGTACCTGATCTACAAGGGCCGCAGCGTCGTGGGACCATTCCCCCACGAAGCATGCGATCCGCCGCAGTGCGCCACGCATCTCAACGCGATCCTCAACATCCCGGTCACGTCGGCGTCGACCTTCGTGCTGCTCATGTCCTCGCTGGCGATGGTGCTGGCGCTGGCCGCGGTGGAGACCAAGGACCAGCCCAAGCGCAACACGAGTGAGCGCATCCTCGGCTCCTCCAAGCTGTGGCTGTGGATGACGGCGCTCCTCGGCACCATGTTCCTCGGCTTCCAGGCATTCGAGTTCACCTCGTTCGTGCACGAGGGACTGACGATTCGCACGAACCTGTTCGGCAGCTCGTTCTTCACCCTGACCGGGTTTCACGGCGCGCACGTGACTGCGGGCGTGCTCTGGCTTCTGACCCTGCTCGCGATCGATTACCGGCGTGGCCTCGGACCACGGGACGCCATCAACGTCGACCTGGCCGCGCTGTACTGGCACTTCGTCGACGTCGTCTGGATCGTGATCTTCACGCTCGTCTACCTCATCAAGTAGGGCGCCAACCATGGCACACGATCCCGCACACGACTCGCACACCCGCGTCGAGCACGTCGAACACGCGGCGCTGGGCGCCGAGCACGCGCACCCGACCTGGTCCACGTACTGGAAGGTCGCGCTCATCCTCACGCTCATCACCGTCGTGGAGGTCTGGATCTACTACATCCCGGCCTTCGTCGCGTCGCGGCTCTTCGTCCCGACGCTGCTGATCATGTCGGCAGTGAAGTTCGTCACGGTGGTGCTGTTCTACATGCACCTCCGCTACGATCACAAGCTGTTCCGGGCGGTGTTCACCGGACCGCTCATCATCGCGATGTTCACGATCATCGGCCTGCTGTTCCTGTTCGGCAAGCTCTCGGTCAGGGTGGGAGCCCTGACCTGATGCACCCGCAGGTGGCGCTCCTGCTGCATCCCGCGGCGCGCATCGGGCTCACCGAGTTCACCGTGCACCCGAGCACGGTGCTCGGGCTGGTGGGCCTCGGCGCGCTGTATCAGTGGCGCGCCCGGCGGGCTCCGGCGGGAGTGGCCACACCCACCGCCGGCCAGCGTGCGGTGTTCTTCTCGGCGCTGGGGGTGATCTTCCTCTCGCTCAACGGCTGGCTGCACGACCTGAGCGACTATTACCTGTTCAGCGCGCACATGGTGCAGCATCTGCTGCTCACGCTCGTGGCGCCACCGCTGCTCATCATGGGCCTGCCGGGCTGGATGCTCCGTCCCGCGCTCCGGTGGCGCGGCGTGGCGCCGGTGGCGCGCTGGCTGACCTCGGCGCCGCACGCGTTCGTCATCTTCAACGTGGTGCTCGCCGCGTGGCACCTGCCGCCGGTGTACGGGCTGGCCATGACGTACCATCCGGTGCACATCGTCCAGCACCTCTGCTTCATGATCGCCGCGACGCTCATGTGGTGGCCGATTCTCAGTCCGCTGCCGGAGCTGCCGCGGCTGTCGTACCCGACGCAGATGCTCTACCTCTTCCTGATGACGATCCCGATGTCGCTCGTCGCGGTGTGCATCGCGTACTCGGGGAAGCTGCTCTACTTCGCCTACGCCAGCGCGCCGCGGCTCTGGGGGATCACCCCGCTCCAGGATCAGATGCTCGGCGCACTGATCATGTGGATTCCGGGCGGGCTCTTCTTCATCGCGATCATCTCGGTGGTCTTCTTCCGCTGGCAGCAGCAGGGCGAAGGACTCGATTCGGCGGCGGCGGCGCAGGTGGGGTGGAACGGATCGGCGGTGCCCAGGCACTAGGAGCCGATGCCAGGGTTTGAGTAAGGCCAGCGAACGCGGCGCTGGCCTTTTTTTGTTCACAATCGCGGGGCATTCGGTGACGTTCGTACCGCAGTCGAGACGATCATGTCGCCATGCAGGACTACACTAGGCTGCTCGTCTGGCAGCGGGCACGGTCGCTCAACGTTTCGATGGCTGAGGTGGCGCGGGCATTCCCACCCAGTCTTGCGCCTGGTCTGCGAGCACAACTGATGCGCGCCACCATGTCCATCGGTGCGACCATCGCCGAAGGCGCCGGGCGAGAATCACGTCCCGACTTCGCCCGTTTCATCTCCATGGCGGCTGCCTCGGCAAGCGAGGCGGAGCACCACCTGACGGTCGCCAGTGACCTGGGACTGATTGAGCCTGGGATCTCGGCGCGGCTCGCCGCGCGAATCATCGAGGTGAGACGTATGCTGTTCGGCTTGCGTCGAGCGCTGCTGGCCGCGGAAGACGACGACTCGAAGAGAGGTCCCGCCGATGAACTCGACTCGTGACCGGTCATCCGACCACTGGAAACAGACGACTGGGGTGTGGAGAACCCGACTTGGTAGTAGCGGGTTTTGGGTGAAGTCCTGAGTACTCCACCCGACGACCCCGTACTGGCTCAACCACGATCGATCAACATCGTTCTCTGTCCTGAGTCCTGTGTCATTCAGGAGCGCCGGTCGAGTCATACGGTCACGGCTCGTGACGGTCGCTGCATCGGTCCGTCATTAATCGGTGCGAGTCGGCTCGACAAATGCTCGTCCTGACCGTAGTTACCGATGGTTCTTCCCCCGCTCAACTCCGGCCCGCCGAGCTCGCCTGGCATGACCATCACGCTGAACTCCCATCCTCGCCCTCATGGCTCGCACATCGTCGAGACCAGCGCGCCCAAGCCGCCGGCGCGGGAGCGGCTGCTCTCGCTCGACGTCTTTCGCGGGCTCACGATCGCGGGCATGCTCCTCGTCAACGATCCGGGGACCTGGGAGCACATCTATGCTCCCCTCGAGCACGCCCCATGGAATGGCTGGACGCCGACGGATCTGATCTTTCCGTTCTTCCTCTTCATCGTGGGCATCACCACCTACATCTCGCTCAACAACCGCCGAGCACGGGGCGATGACGAGCGGGCCATCCGGGCCCAGATCATCCGGCGCGGGGCGCTCATCTTCCTGTTCGGCTTCCTGATCAACGGCTTCCCCTACTTCACCTGGACCAGCATCCAGGGGATCGCGGACCCCACGCTGCTCCAGCGCATTGGGGACCGGCTGCTCCACTGGCGCATCATGGGCGTCCTCCAGCGGATCGGGATCGCCTACCTCATTGCCGGGCTGCTCACGCAGCGCACCACGCTCAAGCAGCAGGTCGCCATCATAGCCGGCCTGCTCCTCGGCTACTGGGTCGTGATGACGGTGCTGCCGGTGCCTGGTGAAGGAACCATCGGCGCGCTCCTGCTCGACACACCCTCCCGGACCATGGCGGCGTGGGTCGATCGCCTCGTGCTGGACTGGTCGCGCTGGGGCCTGGGCAATCACCTCTGGGTGTCCGGGGTGACGTGGGATCCCGAGGGGATCCTCTCCACCATCCCCGCCATCTGCACCTGCATGCTCGGCAACATCGCCGGGTGGTGGATCGCGCACCGACGCCCTCTCTCGGAGCGGCTGGCCGGCCTGTTCGCCGTGGGGTCCATCGGCATGATGGTCGGGCTCATGTGGCACTGGGTCTTCCCGATCAACAAGAGCCTC
>JBJMNM010000612.1:0-3250 GCA_045804305.1 Gemmatimonadaceae bacterium
GATCGCACCGGGCCGGAGGCGAAAATCTATCAGGGCATGGGCGAGGTGCTGTACGCCACGCTGGCCAACGACGGACGCGTGCTCGCCGACGGCGCGGCGGCGCTGGATGCCGCGCTCGGGACAGACTCCACCCGCGGCGACGCCCGCTTCGTGCTGGGCGTCGCGTATCAGTCGCTCGATCTCACCGACCTCGCCGTTCCATCTCTCGAGCGCGCCGTTCGCATCGACTCCGGGCGCCCCGATCGACTGCGTGCCCTCGCGGTTGCGTACGAGCGCGCGGGACGAGCACCGGCGGTCGTCGAGCACCTCTACCAGCGCGCCCTCTCGCTCCAGCCCGCCCTGGCCTGGATTCGCGCCGATTACGCCGGCTTCCTGCACGCCCATGGGCGTCGTGCCGACGCGGTGACGAACTACCGCAGCGCGCTCGCCGAACAGCCCAGCCTCGCCGTCGCGTGGTTCGACCTCGGCACCGTGCTGGTCGAAGAAGGCAACGAGCGCGAAGCCACAACGGCGTTCCGCAGCGCCGTGCACCTCGACCCGTCGCTCGCCGAGGCGGTGTCGCCACTGCTGGAGGTCCGCGCCACCGAGCAGGACATCTCCGGTGTACGTGCGCTCCCCTTCCCGCTGACGACCGTGCCCGTACGCGGGCGAGGTCCGCGCGCCGTGCAACTGACCCTCGCGCGAAGCGCTCCGCCTGCGCACGTCGCATTCACCAACGTGCCACCGAAGGGAATGCTGCAGATCCTCGCGCCCGACGGGACACCGGTGCGCACGCTGCCCATCAACGGTGAAAGCGCGCTCGAGTGGGATCTCCGCACCGAGTCGGGGCACCCGATCGCCGGCGGACTCTATCGCGCCCGTGTGCAGGGACGCGATGCCTCTGGCCAACCGATCGCGCCGCAACTCTTTTACTTCGGTGTCGTGCGGCCACCGACTCAGTGATCCCGGACACACGCCTCGCGATACCGACGAGCAGAGCGAAGGAGGCACCGGCAATCCCGGTTGCGTCCGGCTGCCGCGCTCGGTGATCTTTGATGGGGTGGTATCACTCCAATATGCGTCGGCAACGAGATGCCCCGATGACCGAAGAAGGCGTCAGTGATGGAATGTACCGCTTGCTCGTCGAGAGCGTGCGCGACTACGCCATCTTCGCACTCGACACCACGGGCCACGTGCTCAGCTGGAATCGGGGCGCGCAGCGCTTCAAGGGCTACGAGGCGCACGAGATCATCGGCAAGCACTTCTCCGTCTTCTACACGCCGGCCGATCAGTGGAAGCCGCCGCGCGAGCTCCAGATCGCCACGGAGGAGGGGCGCTTCGAAGAGGAAGGGTGGCGGCTCCGAAAGGACGGCTCGCAGTTCTGGGCGAACGTCGTCATCACGGCGCTGCGCGACCGCGACGGAAAGCTGGTGGGGTTCGCGAAGGTTACCCGCGACCTCACCGAGCGAAAGCTCGCCGCCGACCGTGAGCTCGAGAACGCCCGGCGCATCGCGATCTCCGAGGAAGCGAATCGCGCGAAGGGGACCTTCCTCGCGGCGATGAGCCACGAGCTGCGCACGCCGCTCAACGCGATCGCCGGCTACGCGGACCTGCTGCTCGCCGGCGTGGGCGGACCAGTCAACGCGCAGCATGCGGAGTACCTCCATCGCATTCGCAGCAGTCAGCAGCATCTCCTCTCGATCATCAACGACATCCTCAACTTCTCGCGGATCGAAGCCGGCCAGTTGACCTACGAGATCCAGCCGGTCTCACTATGTGCCGTGATGGATCGCGTCGTTCCCATGGTCGAGCCGCAGGCGCTCGTCAAGCAGATCCGGATCGAGCGATGGCATGGCCTCGACCACACCGCGTCGGCCGATCGCGCAAAGGTCGAACAGATCCTCCTCAACCTGCTGTCCAACGCGGTCAAGTTCACTCTGCCGGGTGGCCGCATCGACATTACCTGCGCGAGCGAGGGGCAGTTCGTGCTCCTGGGCGTACGCGACACCGGCATCGGCATCCCTGCCGACAGCCTGGACTCCATCTTTCAGCCTTTCGTCCAGGTCGGCCGCTCACTCACCAGCCCGCACGAAGGGGCCGGCCTCGGCCTCGCGATCAGCAGCGATCTCGCGCAGGGGATGGGCGGCACGCTCGAGGTCGAAAGCAGCCTCGGCGAGGGCTCCACGTTCACCCTGTCGTTGCCCGCAGCGGAGACGGTACCAGAGAAGGATCCCTGAAACCTTCAAACCAATCGATTCGGTAGGGTATCCAACTGCGGTGCCCCGCAGTCACGGAGCCACCTTCCCACCGAACCGCGCATGATTGGCGTAGCAGCACTGCTGGGACTCGCGATCAGTCTCCAGCTCCCACAACAGGCCGGCGCCCGCACCGATTCCACTCTCGCCGGTCCGATCCGCGTGAGCGCCCCCACCGACAGCGGCGCGGTCGCGGTGCGGGCACCCGCGCCGCTCGTCGTCGACGGCAAGGACGACGATCCGTTCTGGCGCACCATCCCCGTCATTTCGGCATTCAAGCAGTGGCAGCCGACCGAGGGAAAGGCGCCCCGCTTCCGCACCGAAGCCCGAGTCGCGTACGACGCCTCGAACCTGTACGTGTTCGTCCGCGCCTTCGATCCGCATCCGGACAGCATCATCAAGCTGCTCGAGCGCCGCGACACGTTCACGCCCTCCGACATGATCTGGATCTTCGTCGACTCGTACCACGACCGGCGAACCGGTTACGAGTTCGGCGTCAACGCGGCCGGCGTGAAGATCGATCAGGCGATCTACGACGACGGCAATGAAGACGGCGCGTGGGACGCGGTCTGGGATGTCGCCACGCGGATCGACTCGTTGGGATGGACGGCCGAGTTCAGGATTCCGCTCTCCCAGATGCGCTACGGCACCGACTCGCTGCACACCTTCGGGTTCACGATCGACCGGGACATCTATCGATACGCCGAACGCGTCAGCTGGCCCATGTTCAGTCAGGCGAAAGCTGGCATGGTCTCCCAGTTCGGGGCGTTGACCGGTCTCGCCGGGCTGGAGACGCCCCTCCGAATCGAGGCGATGCCTTACGTGTTCACGAAGAACGCCTCGACGATCGTCGACAACCGCTTCACGCAGCGATCGACCGTCACCCTCGGCGGCGACCTGAAGTACCGTGTCGCGTCCAACCTGACGCTCGACGCCACCGTCAATCCGGATTTCGGCCAGGTCGAGGCGGACCCCGCGGTCCTCAATCTCTCCGCCTACGAATCGTTCTTCGACGA
>JBJMNM010000613.1:0-9166 GCA_045804305.1 Gemmatimonadaceae bacterium
TTCACGGTTCACCGTTCACGAGATCTTCACCCGCATTCCTTCGGTGGGCGATTCGACGCCCGCCGTCATCACCTGCTCACCGCCGTTCAGGCCGGCGCGGATCTCGAGAAAGCCCCCGCTCACCGGCCCCGTCTCCACGGGACGCCGGACCAGGCGGCCATCGCGCACGATCCACACGACGCTCGCGCCGCCATCGGTCTTCACCGCCTCGGCCGGCACGCGGATGATCGGCCGCGCGACGGCGCCGGCGCCCGGCGTGTCCGGCGCGAGGAAGTCCACCTTCGCGCCCATCTCCGGCAGGATGCGCGGGTCGTGATCGGTGATCGACACCTTCACCTGCACCGTCGCGCGCTGCCGGTCGGCCGTGGGAACGACCTGGCGCACCGAGCCGCGGAAGGTCGTGTCCGGATATGCGTCCAACGTGATGCGCGCTGCCCGCCCGCCGCGCACGCGACCGATGTACGCCTCGTTCACGTCGACCTCCACCTCGAGCGTCGACAGATCGGCGATGGTGACGACGGCGCCGCGGGTGAGCCCGCCGCCGACCGACGGCGCAACGACCTCGCCGACTTCCGCGTCCTTGCGAAGCACCGTGCCGGAGAACGGCGCGCGGATGATCGTGTTGTCGTTGCTCGCCTGCGCCATCCGCAGACCCGCGTCGGCGGAGCGCTTGCGCGCCTCCGCGGCCGCCAGCCTCGCGTCGGCCTGCGCGGCGCGGCTGGTGGCCGACTCGAGATCCTGCTGCGAGATGAGCGTCGGATTGCCTTTGCGGATGTCGCGCAGGCGATTGGCGTCGCGCGCGAGCTGATCGCGGTCGGAGCGGGCCTCGATGATGCCTGCGTCGGCGGCTGCGACGTTCGCCTGGGCCTGCGCCACCGCGGCCTGGAAATCGGCGTTGTCCAGCCGAGCGATGATCTGGCCGCGCGTCACCATCGAGCCTTCGCTCACGCCGAGGTACGCCAGTCGCCCCGCGGTCTTGGCCGACACGGAAGCCTTGGTGCGCGCGACCACGTAGCCGTTGGCCGTCACGCTCGTGGCGCCCGCCGAGGGCGCGCCGCTTCCGCTGCTCGCGCTGACCGTCAGCACCTTGACCGTGGGGACGGCCCGTGCCCGCATGACGGCCAAGGTGGCCCCAAGGACGACGACCGCGACCCCGAACAGCACGAGGTTGCGTATGAACGCCTTGCGGACGGGGGCCGGGGGCGCGCCGCGATCGATGCGCAGCTTGGAGAGGTCGGCGGGGGCGGCCATGGGGGCGAATCTACGGCTCCACGGGGCGTGCCGCGAGACGTGGGATGAACCGTTACCGGCGCCCGGATGGCGGCGCTCTGGCCGGCCGGCCGCTCGACTCGCCAACCTCGTGGCACCGACGCATATTCGCCGTCTGCCAGCCACCTGGCTGATCCGTCACCGTCAGCGAAAGGAAGGAATCAATGCAGTCTCCGGAGTACGATGCGATCGTCGTGGGGTCCGGGATCTCGGGCGGCTGGGCCGCGAAGGAGTTGACCGAGAAGGGACTCAAGGTGCTGCTGCTCGAGCGAGGTCGGAACGTCGAGCACGTGAAGGATTATGTGAACGCGACCAAGGCGCCGTGGCAGTATCCGCACCGAGGCGGCCGCACCAAGGCGATGGAAGAGCAGTATCCGGTGTTGAAGCGGGATTACCCGCTCAACGAGAAGAATCTCGCCTTCTGGGTCAACGACAAGGAGTCGCCCTACACGGAGGTGAAGCGCTTCGACTGGTATCGCGGATACCAGGTCGGCGGCCGCTCATTATTGTGGGGACGCCAGAGCTATCGTCACAGCGATCTGGATTTCACCGCGAACGCAAGGGAAGGCATCGCGATCGACTGGCCGATCCGCTACGCGGAGATCGCGCCCTGGTACGACAAGGTCGAGAAGCACGCCGGCATCTCGGGCTCGCTCGAGGGGCTGCCGCAGCTGCCGGACGGCCAGTTCCAGCCCGCCATGCCGCTCAATTGCGGCGAGGAGCTCGTGGCCGGCAAGCTGAAGAGCCTGTACGGCGGTCGGCGACGCATCATTCCCGGGCGCACGGCGAACGCCACGAAGCAGCTGGAGGGGCGGAACGCCTGCCAGTACCGCAACGCCTGCTGGCTCGGCTGCCCGTACGGCGCCTACTTCAGCACGCAGTCGTCCACGCTGCCGGCAGCGGCCAAGACCGGACGCCTCACGCTCAAGCCGTGGGCGATCGCGACGGAAGTGCTGTACGACCGGAACACCAAGCGGGCGACCGGCGTGCGCGTGCTCGACGCGGTCACCGAACAGCACATCGATTACAAGGCGAAGGTCATCTTCCTCTGCGCTTCCACCCTCAACTCGACCTGGCTGCTCATGCAGTCGGCCAAGGACGTATGGCCGGACGGGCTCGGAAGCAGCTCCGGTGAGCTCGGCCACAACCTCATGGACCACCACTTCCGTTGTGGAGCCGAGGGTACGCTGGACGGCATGGAGGACAAGACCTATTACGGTCGGCGTCCGACCGGCTTCTACATCCCGCGGTATCGCAACCTGTTCGGCGACAAGCGCGACTACCTGCGCGGCTTCGGATATCAGGGCAGCGCGGGACGCCAGGGCTGGTCGCGTGCGGTGGCCGAGCTCGGTGTCGGCGGCGCGTTCAAGGACGAGATGGCGCTGCCCGGCAACTGGACGATCGGCGCGACCGCGTTCGGCGAGATGCTGCCCAACCACGAGAACAAGGTGTCGATCGACACCGCGAAGAAGGACAAGTGGGGGCTGCCGGTGCTCAAGATCGATTGCGCCACCGGCGAGAACGAGCGCCTCATGCGCCGCGACATGATCCTCGACATGGCCGAGATGCTCGAGCAGACGGGGGTCAAGAACGTGCGGACGTACGACAACGAGTACTTCCCGGGCATGGGCATCCACGAGATGGGCACCGCCCGCATGGGGAAGGACCCGAAGACATCCGTGCTCAACCCACACAACCAGATGTGGGACGCACCGAACGTGTTCGTCACCGACGGCTCGTGCATGGTATCGGCCGCCTGCGTGAACCCGTCGCTCACCTACATGGCGCTCACGGCTCGCGCCGCGGACTTCGCGGTGAACGAGCTGAATCGCCGCAACCTCTGACCAACCCGGGACCGATCATGTCTGCGATGACGGAACAGGAGCTCATCACTCGCCGCGAGGCGATTCTCCGAGTGAGCGCGCTGCTCGGCGGCGTGGCGCTCGTGGGGGGCAGCGGCTTGCTCACTGCCTGCAGCAGGGACAGCAGCTCGTCGCTCGCGAGCGGCAACACCTTCACCGCCGAGGACGTCGCGTTCCTCGACGAGGTGGCGGATACGATTCTTCCCACGACCAAGACGCCGGGCGCGAAGGCGGCGGGCGTGGGACCGTTCATGGCCCTCATGGTGACGGACGCCTACTCGCCGGAGGATCAGAAGCTCTTCCGCGACGGGATGCGCACGCTGGACGAGGCCAGTCGCAAGGCGCATGACGTGTCCTTCGTGAAGGCCACGCCCGAGCAGCGCCTCGCGCTGCTTCAGCAGCTCGACCGCGACCAGAAGGCCCAGGCCGACGCACGCAGCGCGCGCGAGAAGGAGAAGGCGCGCAAGAAGCTCGACGCGATGCGACTGCCGCCGACAGTGGCCGCCAAAGCGACCCCAGCCGAGGAGAAGAAAGGCGACGCCTATCTCTCCGATCAGCGGAAGGAGAATGCCCCGGCTGCGGCCGACGCCAACCCCGCGCCGGCGATCACCGAGGAACCGCCCAAGCACTATTTTCGCATGATGAAGGAGCTGGCGCTGCTCGGCTACTTCACTTCGGAGATCGGCTGCACCCAGGCGCAGCGGTACGTGGAGTCGCCGGGCCGCTTCGACCCATGCGTGCCATACGTGAAGGGCGAGCCGGCGCAAGCGTCGCACGCCTAGGAGCACCATCGAAGGAGACGGCCATGAATCCATCACGACGTCGCACCATCACCCTCGCCCTGAGCGTCGCCGCCGGCGCGGTCGTCGCATCCGCGTGTCGCAGCGCCGCTCAGGCTACTCCGCCGGTTCGCACCTCCAGCCAACCCGCCACCAACCAGCAGGGCGACGTCGCCGCCATCGCACGGGCCAGAGCCGACAGCGCGCGCTACCCCTACACGCAGGCCGACATCGACTTCATGTCGCACATGATCGGCCATCATGCGCAGGCCATCCTGATCTCGAAGTGGGCGCCGACGCACGGCGCGAGCCCCGCGGTGCTCAGGCTCACCGAGCGGATCATCAACGCGCAGCAGGACGAGATCGCGACCATGCAGCAGTGGCTCGGCGACCGCCGGCAGCCGGTGCCGGAAGCGAAGCCGATGGGGATGAAGATGGTGATGAACGGGGTCGAGCACGTGATGCTCATGCCCGGGATGCTCACCGACGATCAGCTCAAGCAGCTCGATGCCGCGCAGGGAAAGGAGTTCGATCGCCTCTTCCTCACCTTCATGATCCAGCACCACCGTGGCGCGGTCACCATGGTGCAGGATCTGTTCGGCTCGCCCGGCGCCGCCCAGGACGAGATCGTGTTCAAGTTCGCCAACGACGTGAGCGTGGATCAGACCACCGAGATCGCGCGCATGGAGCGCATGCTCGCCCTGCTCGCGCTCGATGGCCGGTCTGAGTGAACGCTCGTGCAGTACCTGCTCATGTGCTTCACCCCGCCCCAGCAGAGGAATCAGTCATGACATCGGTGCACCCGTCACTCTCGAAGCTCTCCCTCGCCATCGGACTCCTGTCCGTCGTGGCGTGCGCCCACGCCACTACCTCGTCGACCGCCAATGGCACGGTGCAGATGGCGAACATGTCGACCGAGGCGCCGAGCCCCGATCCGCGCATTGGACTGCGGGCCGGAAAGTTCGACGCCGCCGAGGCGACGTGGAACATGCGCGTGCTGTCCCGCACGCAGCCGTCGGAGAAGTTCATGAACATCACGAACTCCGACCTGGCCTTCAAGGACAACTACGCCATCCAGGGCAACTACAACGGCTACCAGGTGTGGGACATCTCGAACCCGAGACAGCCCACGCTCAAGACGGCATACGTCTGCCCGGCGTCGCAGAGCGACGTGTCGGTCTACAAGAACCTGCTCTTCGTCTCCGGTGAAGGGCTGTCGGGCCGCATCGATTGCGGGACGGGCGGGGTGAAGGACACCGTCAGCAAGGATCGTCTGCGCGGGCTGCGCATCTTCGACATCAGCGACATCGAGCATCCCAGGAACGTCGGCAACGTGCAGACGTGCCGCGGCTCGCACACGCACACGCTGCTCGTCGACCCGAAGGACGCGGAGAACGTCTACGTCTACATCTCCGGGTCGTCGGGGGTGCGGTCGCCGAACGAGCTCGCCGGCTGCGTGAGCGCCGCGCCCGAGGTCGATCCCAACTCGGCGCTGTTCCGCATCGAGGTGATCAAGGTCCCGCTCGCGCACCCGGAGCAGGCGGCGATCGTCAGCTCGCCCCGCATCTTCAACGACCTGGCCGCGCCAGCTCGGCACGGCGAGACGCCGGAAGACATCGCCGCCGCGGCGAAGGCCGCCGCGGCCGCGCGCGAGAAGGGCATGTACACCGCGAACGTGTTCGGGTCGGAGATGATCCTCCCGCCCGGATTCATCAACCCGATGCTGGACAGCGTGGTGAAGGCCCGCAACGGCACGGGCGCGCCGACCGCCGCCGACAGCGCCGCGCTGCGCGGCGCGCTGCAGGGGATCGTCAACCACATGGTCGGCACCGACCGTCCGCGCCGCGGACCGACTCAGTGTCATGACATCACCGTGTATCCGGCGATCGGCCTGGCCGGCGGCGCCTGCGAAGGCTACGGCATGCTGCTCGACATCCGCGATCCGGCGCACCCGGTGCGCATCGGCGCCGTGGCCGACTCCAACTTCTCGTACTGGCACTCCGCCACGTTCAACAACGACGGCACCAAGATCCTCTTCTCCGACGAGTGGGGCGGCGGTGGCCAGGCGAAGTGCCGCGCGACCGATCGGAAGGAGTGGGGTGCGGACGCGATCTTCACGCTCACGGCCGACCGGCGGATGCAGTTCCAGAGCTACTACAAGCTGCCCGCCCCCCAGACGCCGCAGGAGAACTGCGTCGCGCACAACGGCTCGATGATCCCGATCCCAGGCCGCGACGTGATGGCGCAGTCGTGGTATCAGGGCGGCGTCTCGGTCTTCGATTGGACGGATCCCGCGCACCCGAAGGAGATCGCCTTCTTCGACCGCGGTCCGGCCGATTCGACGAGAATGGCGGCCGGCGGCACCTGGTCGGTGTACTGGTACAACGGCAGCCTGGTGAGCTCGGAGATCGCGCGCGGGCTCGACATCATGGAGTTGACGCCGAGCGCCTTCCTCTCGCAGAACGAGCTCGACGCGGCGAAGAGCGTGCATCTCGACTACCTGAATGCGCAGGGCCAGCCGAAGTACGTGTGGCCGCCCAGCTTCGCGCTCTCACGCGCGTATGTCGATCAGCTCGCGCGGTCGAACGGGCTGTCGTCGAGCCGGATCTCCGCGGTGCGCCAGGCGCTGGCCAGCGCCGAAGCGGCGTCGGGCGCGCAGCGGACCGCCGCGCTCACGCAGCTCGCGTCGCAGCTCGACAGCGATGCGAGCGGTTCGAGCGATGCAGCCAAGGTCCGGATGCTGGCGGGGTCGGTGAGGGATCTGGCGCGGTAACGGTGAAGCCGTGAACCGTGAACCGTGACGACAAAGGCACACCGGACTCAGTCCGGTGTGCCTTTGTCACGCTTCACTATTGTTCCCACCCCTTCGCCCTCGTCAGCGCCCTCGCCCATCCCACCGCCATCTTCTTTCTTGCCGCGGGCGACATGGCGGGCGTGAACCGCGCGTCGACCTGCCATTGCCGGGCGATCTCCGCCTGATTCTTCCAGTAGCCCACGGCCAGCCCCGCGAGATACGCCGCGCCGAGCGCGGTCGTCTCGGCGATCTTCGGGCGTACCACCGGCACGTTGAGCAGGTCGGCCTGTAGCTGCATGAGGAGATTGTTCGCCGAGGCGCCGCCGTCGACACGCAGCTCCTTCAGCTTGATGCCCGCGTCGGCTTCCATCGCCTTCAACACGTCCATCACCTGGAGGGCGATCCCGTCGAGCGCCGCGCGCGCGAGATGCGCCTTCGTGCTGCCGCGCGTGAGGCCCACGATCGTGCCGCGCGCGTACGGATCCCAGTGCGGCGCCCCGAGGCCGGCGAAGGCGGGCACGAGATAGACGCCATTCGCGTCGGGCACGCTCGCAGCCAGGGCTTCCACCTCAGCCGATGATCTGATGACCTCGAGCCCATCGCGCAGCCACTGCACGACCGCCCCCGCGATGAAGATGCTTCCCTCCAGCGCATACTCCGTGCGGTCGCCGACCTTCCAGGCGACCGTCGTGAGCAGGTTGTTCTTCGACGCGATCGGCTTCGTGCCGGTGTTCATCAGCATGAAGCATCCGGTGCCGTAGGTGTTCTTCACCATCCCCGGCGTCGTGCATGCCTGCCCGAACAGCGCCGCCTGCTGGTCGCCGGCGATCCCGGCGATCGGGATCGGCGCGCCGAACAGCGTGCTGCTGCCGTACACCTCGCTCGACGACCGGACCTCCGGCAGCATCGAGCGCGGCACGCCGAATATCGACAACAGCTCGTCGTCCCACGAACCTTTCCTGATGTCATAGAGCATCGTGCGCGAGGCATTGCTCACGTCGGTCACGTGCACCGCGCCGCCGGTGAGATTCCACACGAGCCACGAGTCGACGGTGCCGAAGGCGAGCTCGCCACGCTGTGCCCGCGCGCGCGCGCCTTTCACGTTCTGAAGGATCCACTGCACCTTGGTGGCCGAGAAGTATGCGTCGAGCACGAGGCCGGTCTTGCGTCGGATCACGCGATCGAGCTTCCGCGCCCGCAGGCGGTCGCAGATGCCGGCTGTGCGCCGATCCTGCCACACGATGGCGTTGTGCACGGGCTGTCCGGTCTCCCGATCCCACACGAGCGTGGTCTCGCGCTGGTTCGTGATGCCGATGGCCGCGACGTCGGCTGCCTCGATGTTGGCCTTCGTGAGCACCTCGGCGGCAACCCCGGCCTGGGTGGACCAGATGTCGCGCGGATCGTGCTCAACCCAGCCGGGCTTGGGAAAGAGCTGCGGGAACTCCTTCTGCGCCACGGCCATCACGCTCCCTGCACGGTCGAACACGATCGCGCGAGAGCTCGTGGTGCCCTGATCCAGGGCGAGGATGTGCTTCATGCAGTGCGAGCCGATGAGACGGAAAGCATCAGGCCCTCCAGACCAGATGATAGAACAGGGCGCCGATCACGCCGCCGATGATCGGGGCGACGACGGGAATCCAGGCGTAGCCCCAGTCGGAGCTTCGCTTGCCGGGAATTGGCAGCAGCGCGTGGGCGATGCGGGGGCCGAGGTCGCGCGCCGGATTGATCGCGTAGCCGGTCTGGCCTCCCAACGAGAGGCCGACCGCCGCGACGATCACGCCGACGAGCATGGGCCCGAACCCTCTGGCGAGCGTGGATCCCGGCTCGAGGTTGGCGGGCGACAACACCGCCAGAATGGCGAGCACCAGGACCGCGGTGCTGATGACTTCAGAGATGACGTTCGCAACCGGACGCCGGATCGCCGGCGCCGTGCAGAACGCGGCGAGCTTCGCGTCGGCGTCCGTGGTGGCACCCCAGTGTGGCAGATAGGTCAGCCATACGACCACCGCACCGAGAAATGCGCCAACCATCTGGGCGGTCACGTATCCCGGCACGCTGGACCAGGGAAACGTGCCGATCGTCGCCAGCCCGATCGTCACGGCAGGATTGAGATGCGCGCCGCTGACGCTGCTCACGCAGTACACGGCGATCGTCACCGCGAACGCCCAGCCGGCCGTGATGACGATCCACCCGGAGTTGTGCCCTTTGGTGCGTTGGAGCACGACGTTGGCGACGACGCCGTCGCCGAGAATGATGAGGATCATCGTGCCGATCAGTTCCGCGAGCAGGGGAGACATGCGGGTTGGGCTGGAGTGCGCGTGGACGGCGGGGGAAACGCGGGGCGAATATGCACGCGCTCGCGAGGCTCTGCGAGGGCGCGCCTCCGCGAGGTCGCCCGATCATCTCTGTAATCGCCTCTGAACTGCAACAGCCTTGACGCAGAGGACGCGGAGGAACTGCAA
>JBJMNM010000614.1:0-5120 GCA_045804305.1 Gemmatimonadaceae bacterium
CGACGCCTCGACCTTCCGCCAGATCGTCGGCGAGACGGAGCGCGTAGTGCGCGGCCGTCCGACGACGTACGTGCTGAGCAACCATGACAACGTCCGTGCCTTCGACAAGTTTGGCGACGGCCGGCACAACGACGAGATCGCCAAACAGCTCGCCCTCATGCTGCTCACTCTGCGCGGCGCAGCCTTCATCTACTACGGCGAGGAGATCGGCATGAAGACGACGGTGCCTGCGCGGCTTCAGGACGTGCAGGATCCCGTGGGCAAGGTGTACTGGCCGAAGAACAAGGGGCGTGACGGCGAGCGCACTCCGATGCAGTGGACGGGCGGCCGCAACGCCGGCTTCAGCTCCGCCGCCAGACCCTGGCTTCCCATCCCGCCCACCGCGAGGACGCGCAACGTCGAGACGGAGTCGCGCGATCCACGATCCGTTCTGAGCTTCTACAGGCGTGCGATCGCGCTGCGCCGCGCGAGCCCCGCGCTGCGCGACGGCAGCTATACGGCGATCGGCAACGATCCCAACGTGTTCGCCTATCGGCGTCGCGCGGCGGGCCAGACGATGATCGTGGCGCTCAACATGTCGAACGCACCCCGCGCGCTCGACCTCGACGCGAGCGACGTCGGCGGGCAGGATGTCGTGCTGCGCGAGGCGATCAGCAATCAGCGTGTCGTGCCCCGGTCGACGTCACTGATCGGGCACCTGACGCTGGCCCCGTTCGAGGCGGCCGCATTCGAGGTCGTGCGCCAGTAATGGATCGACGCATCTCACCCTCCCGCGGCGGCTGGGCCTTCGCGTCGCTGCTGCTCGTCCAGCTCGCGAGCGCGCCGGCCGGCGCGCAGTGGCAGCCCTGGATGCTCGGCCCATTCGAGAAGCCGAAGCTCGTGAACCCGGTGATCACGCCGGGCGGCACGCGCACCTTTCTCTCGCCCATGAACGACAGCGTCGTTCACTGGGAAGGCTTCGCGACGTTCAACCCGGCGGCCGCGGTGAAGGACGGAAAGGTCTTCCTGCTCTACCGCGCCGAAGATGCAACGGGAGCGCAGATCATCGGGCACCACACCTCGCGCATCGGACTCGCCGAGAGCAGCGACGGCCTGCGCTTCACGCGTCGGGACACGCCGGTGCTGTACCCCGACAAGGATGCCCAGGCGCGGTACGAATGGACGGGCGGCGTCGAGGATCCGCGCCTCGTGGCGACTGACGACGGCCGATATGTGCTCACCTACACCCAGTGGAACCGCGACATCCCGCGCCTCGCGATCGCCACGTCGCGCGATCTGATCCACTGGACGAAGCACGGACCCGCCTTTGCCGCCGCGGACAGCGGCAAGTACCGCAACCTCGAGTGCAAGTCGGGCGCGATCCTGAGCCGGGTCGTGGGAGACCGCGTCGTCGCGACCAGGGTGAACGGGAAGTACTGGATGTACTTCAACGTCCCGGACATCCTGATCGCGACGTCCGACGACCTGGTGGACTGGACGCCGCTCGAGGACACGAACGGCAAGCTCGTGAAGGTGATCTCGCCGCGTCCGGGGTACTTCGATTCCTGGCTCGTGGAAGCGGGACCGCCGGCACTGCTCACGGAGCACGGCATCGTGGTGCTGTACAACGCGGGCAACAGCGGCCGCTACGGCGAACCGGGACTGCCGCAGCGCATGTACACGGGCGGCCAGGCGCTGTTCGATGCGCGCAACCCGATCAAGCTCCTCGCGCGCTCGAGCGAGCCGTTCATCAAGCCGACCGAGGAGTACGAGCGCACTGGCCAGTACGTGGAGGGCACCACGTTCGTCGAAGGGCTCGTGCCGTTCAACGGGCGCTGGTACCTGTACTACGGCACGGCCGACTCGCGCGTCGGCGTGGCGGTGTGGGATCCGAAGGCGCCGCCACGCCGCTGAGCCACCGCGAAGGACCTGCGCGTGCAGGTCCTTCGGTCACTTCGCTCCCACTGGACGACCGGCAGGCACTACAGCTCCCGCACCCAGATGTTGCGGAAGCTGATCGGCGGGCTGGGATCGCCGTGCGCCTGCAGCTTGATGGGTTCCGCGCCGTGCGCCTTGTACTCCGGGGCGCCGATGTAGCGGGTCTCGCCCTTGAGCTGCACGTGATTCTGGATCAGCACGCCGTTCTGCAACGCCGTGATGTACGCGGGCGACTTGAGCGTCCCGTCGGCGTTGAATCGCGGCGCCGTCCAGATCACGTCGTACGTCTGCCACTCGCCGGGCTTCCGCATGGCGTTGGCGAGCGGGATGGCCTGCTTGTAGATGCTGCCGGCCATCCCGTTCACGTACGTGCTGTTGTTGTACGAGTCGAGGATCTGGATCTCGTAGCCGTTGTCGCCCGCGCCGGTGGAGGCGAGGAAGATCCCGCTGTTGCCCCGGGCCTGCCCCGTGCCCGTGATCCCTTCGGGCTCGCGCCACTCCAGATGGAGCTGGTAGTCGGTGAAGCTGCGCTTCGTCTCGATGTTGCCCGTGGGCTTGTTCACCGTCATCACGCCGTTCGCCACCGTCCACTTCGCGGGCGACTTGTCGTTGGTGGAGATCCACTGATCGAGATTGGTGCCGTCGAACAAGACGATCGCATCGGACGGCGGTGCGTCGTTTGTCCGGCCCGGCGTGACGACCTTCGGCACTGGCGTCCACACTTCGGTGTCTTCGGGTCGGCCGGCCGGCTGCTGGGCCAGGGCCGGCAGGGCCACGGCGCTCATCATCGAGAGCGCCAGCAGGGAAGCGAGTCGAGTAGACATCATGGTTCGTCGGCTGTGGGGCGTGAGATACTTCAGCTAGTCCCGGTACAGTGCCACGCGGGGCGCCCCCGGTCAACGGCGACACCCCTTGCGAGCCGCGCGATGAGACCCGATTCTCGTCGTCCCAGCCGGAGGGTCCCATGATCGATCACGAGGCCACCACCGTCGACTCGTACCTCGCTGCCCTGCCGCCCGAGCGGCGCGACGTCGTTGGCACCGTCCGCGACACCATCCTGCGCCATCTTCCCGTCGGCTATGAGGAGGCGATGGGCTTCGGGATGATCAACTACGTCGTGCCGCTCGCGCGCTTTCCCGATACCTACAATGGCGCGCCGCTGTGCTACGCCGGCCTTGCGGCGCAGAAGAGCCACTACTCGCTGTATCTCATGGGCGCATACGGCAGCGCATCGGAAACCCGGTCGCTGCGGGACGCATTCGCACGGGCGGGCAAGAAGCTCGACATGGGCAAGTCCTGCGTACGCTTCAGGTCCCTGGAAGACCTGCCGCTCGACGTGATCGGCCAGTTCATCGCGCGCACGCCGGCCGATGCCTACGTGGCTGCGCACACGCAGGCCCGCACGAAGGCGAAAGCGACACCGCGGAAGGGCGCCGCCAGGAAGTCGGTGAAGACGACGAAGCGGTCGAGAGCGGCGAAGCGCACGACGCGCAAGGCCGTGAAGAAGCGAGCGAGGTAGATACCTCCCGCATGGGACGCCTCCACCGCTGGCTCAATCTCTGGTTCACCTTCGACCGCAGCGTCGGACGGCGCGAGTACCTCCTCAGCGGGCTCGCCCTCGCCGTCGTGAAGTACGCCGGCGACGTCCTGATCGTGTGGCGTGACACCGGTCGCCTCTGGCACCCGCTCAGCTATCTGAGCCCGGTCTCGTCGCTCGTGTCGCATTCGCTCGTCGACGGCAAGGGGATCGTGCTCCTCGCACTCTGGGCGCTGCCGTTCATCTGGATCGGCATCAGCATGAGCGTGCGCCGAACACTCGACGCCGGCTACTCGGCGTGGGTCGCGCTGCTCTTCTTCGTGCCGGGGATCAACTATCTGTTCATGGCGGTGATGTGTGCGCTCCCCACCTCCGACGAGCCGCTATACATCGAAGAGGTTCCGCGCGCGCACGAGCATCGCCTGCCGAAGGCGCTGCTCGCGATCGCCGCCGGGATGGTGCTCGGATTGGTCATGCTCGCCGTCAGCGTCATCGGTGCCAAGAGCTACGGCATCTCTCTCTTCCTCGGCACCCCTTTCCTCATCGGCGCCATCACCGCCTTTCTCTTCAATCGGCAGTATCCGGCCTCGGCCGCCGAGACGCAGCAGGTCGTGTTCATGACGCTCGCCTGTCTGGGAGGCGTCTTTCTTCTCACTGCCGTGGAGGGCGCGCTCTGCTTGCTGATGGTCGCGCCGCTCGCAGCGGTGCTCGGGATGATGGGTGCCTCGCTGGGGCGGCACATCGCGCTCCGCGATCGAGGCGCGCTCGCGAATGCGATGCTGGGCGTCGTGCTGCTTCCACTCACCGCGACGCTGGACGCCGGTCGTCCACCAACGCCGTTGCGCGAGGTGCGGTCCTCCGTCGTGATCGATGCATCCCCCGACGTCGTGTGGCGGAACGTCATCGCCTTCCCACCGATGCCGGAGCCGGCCGAGCTCGTGTTCCGCGCGGGCATCGCCTACCCGATGCGCGCAGAGATTCGCGGCGAAGGCGTGGGTGCAGTGCGGTACTGCGTGTTCTCCACGGGCGCGTTCGTCGAGCCGATCACGCGCTGGGAGCCGGGCCGCCGCTTGTCGTTCGACGTCAGCGCACAGCCGCGCCCCATGCAGGAGTGGAGCCCGTACGCCAACGTGACGCCGCCACATCTCGACGGCTACTTCCGGTCGCGGCGCGGCGAGTTCCGCCTCGTCGCGCTTCCCGATGGCCGCACGAGACTGGAAGGCAGCACCTGGTACGAGATGCGTCTGGAGCCGGCCGCCTACTGGATCCTCTTCGGCGACGCCTTCATCTCGCGCATCCACCATCGGGTGCTCGCGCACATCGCGGCGAACGCGGAATCCATGGCGCGCGCCCGCGCTACCGCGGCTCGCGCATCCGCGTCACCAGCGCCTCGAATCGCGGATCGCCGCGCAGGGGATCCACCAGCGGATTCACGGTGAAATACGCCAGCCAACCGCGGCGCTCGTCGTACGCTTTCTCCGCCCAGTCGAGAGCGCGGTCGTGGTGGTCGAGCCCCAGATGCAGTGTGGCGAGAGCCACCGGAGAGACGTAATCGCGCTGCCGCTGCTGCTCGAGCCCTGCGAGCAGCTCCTCGGCTTCCGCGCGCTTCCCGGCGCGTGCCAGCGCGTAGCCGAGCGTCGCGCTCGTGTAGCTTCCGGATCCGGCC
>JBJMNM010000615.1:0-4076 GCA_045804305.1 Gemmatimonadaceae bacterium
CACGGCGTAGGTGGGAAGCTTCGCGTCGAGAATGGGCTGGAGGATGTCGAGCACCTCGTGCATCTGCGAGTTCACGCTCATGTCGGCGTCGTAGACGAAGTCGCCGGCAATGAGCGTGACGGCGGGCTTCAGCTCGACGACCTTCCGCACGACCTTCCGCGCGGCGTCGCGATTGGCCCACCACATGCCGACCTGAAGATCGGCGAACACGGCAACCTGCTTGCCCTCCCACGTGGCAGGGAGCGAGGGGATGCTGGCCGGCTCGTGTTCAGTGAGGACGAAGCGCGGTTCGATGACCGTTCCGTACACGGCAACGGCCGCGAGAATCTTGACGAGGGTCCACATCTATATGAGGTGAGCGAGTCGGGGGAGTGAGTGTGCGGGTGACGGAGTCAACCACGAGCAATCCTCGCGCCGCGCGCCCAGATGGGCCATATTGGCCGCACACATCCGGACCTGCCGATGCGACAGAAGCGCCACCACCCCGACGACATCACCCGCCGCGACTTCATCCAGAAGAGCGCGGCGACTGCGGCGGTCATCGCCGCACCGCTCGTGATCCCCTCGCGTCTTCTCGGTCGTGATGCGCCGAGCAACCGGGTGCGCGTAGGGCACATCGGGGCGGGGCGCATCGCGCAGGGACACGACATGCCCGGCGTGTCCGGATCGGGGCTCGCCGACGCGGTCGCCGTCTGCGACCTCGATTCACGCCGCGCGGCAAGCGGCAAGAGCCGGGTGCAGCAGCTCTACGCGTCGCGCGAGGCGCCGAGGCCGGAAATCGGCGTGTACACCGACTATCGGGAGCTGCTCGCGCGCCCGGACGTCGACGCAGTGACGATCAGTACCCCCGATCATTGGCACGCACAGCTCGCGCTCGCCGCCATCCACGCGGGGAAGGACGTCTACCTGCAAAAGCCGATGACGATGACGCACGCCGAGGGCGTGCTGCTACGCGAGGCGGTTGCGCGGACGGGTCGCATTCTTCAGGTGGGAAGTCAGCAGCGCTCGTGGGGTCCGAACGAACAGTTCCGAAAGGCGGTGGAGCTCGTCCGCAGTGGCCGCGTCGGACAGCTCCGCCGCGTGGAGATCGGGCTGCCGATCGATCCCACCGCGCCCGACGACCCGCCGCAGCCCGTGCCAGCCAACCTGAACTACGACATGTGGCTCGGCCCCACGCCCGAGGTCTACTACACCGAGCAGCGCGTGCACCCGCAGAAGGTCGGTGCGGACGGCATGCCCGACGTCACGTCGCGTCCGGGGTGGCTCCGCAACGAGTCGTACTGCCTGGGCATGATCACCGGGTGGGGCGCGCATCATTTCGACACGGCTCACTGGGGGATGAACACGGAGCTGACCGGTCCCTCCAAGATCGAAGGGCACGGCGAGTTTCCGTCGAACAAGATCTGGAACGTGCACGGCGCCTATCACGTGGAGCTCACCTATCCGGGCGACATCCGCATGACCGTGTCGGACAAGCTTCCCAACGGGATCAAGTTCATCGGCGACGACGGCTGGATCTTCGTCTCACGAGACGCTCAAAACGCGACAGCCAGTGACCCGACGTCGCGCGCCACGGCGCTCAAGCCGCTCGACGCGAGCGATCCTCGCCTGCTCGATCCCAAGGGCGTCACGGTGCAGCTGCCGCACAGCCTCTCGCATCACCGGAACTGGCTCGAGTGCGTGCAGTCCCGGGCCACGCCGCTCGCACCAGCACCGATCGCGCACCGGAGCAATGCGGCGTGCATTCTCAGCTGGATCGCCATGAAGCTCGGACGGCCGCTCACGTGGGACGCCGCCGCCGAACGGTTCGTGGGCGATGACGAGGCGAACGCGATGTTGTCGCGGCCGGAGCGTGCGCCGTATGGAGCAATGCGCCTGGCGGCGAGACGCTAGCGTACGCGTTCCGGAGATCCGACATGCGAGTAGGACACGCGGCCATCGTTTTCCTGGCAGCGGCGAGCTTTGCGCCCGTCGGCGCGCAGCGGCCGCAGTCTCAGACCGTCCACCAGCTCTCCGCCACGCCGACCACGGTGGCCTATGGCTATTACTGGTCGGAGGCCAAGCCCGCGCTGCGCGTCCGCTCCGGTGACGTCATCGACGTCGAGACGATGCTCACCAACACACCGGCGGGGCTCGAGCGGATCGGCGTGAAGCCGCAGGACATTCCGCAGAACCTGCGCGACATCGTGGCGCAGGATACCGGGTCGCTCAAGGGACCGGGTGGACACATCCTCACCGGGCCGATCTACGTGGAGGGCGCGGACTCCGGCGACGTGCTCGAGGTGCGCATCCAGCGCATCACGCTCCCGATCGCGTACGGATACAACGGCTGCAGCGGCTTCGTGCGCGACCTGTGCGGCGAGGGGCGCGTGAGCACGCTGATCAGGATGGATCGCGAACGGATGACCGCGGAGGTCGCGCCGGGCATCGTCGTTCCACTGCGACCATTCTTCGGCTCGATTGGTGTTGCGCCGGCCGCGGCGCTCGGCCGCGTGAGCAGCAATCCCCCGAGCCGGCACGCAGGGAATCTCGACAACCGGGAGCTGACGGCGGGATCGACGCTCTACATCCCGGTGTTCGTGAAGGGTGCCCTGCTCGAGATGGGCGACGGCCACGCCGCGCAGGGCGACGGCGAGGTGGATCAGACGGCGATCGAGACCAACCTGCGCGGCCGGATCCAGGTATTCGTGCGCAAGGACATGAAGCTCGAGTGGCCGCGCGCCGAAACGCCGACGCACTGGATCGCGATGGGGACGGATACATCGCTCGTGGTGGCGACACGAACCGCGGTGCGGGAGATGGTGAAGCTCCTTCAGGAAAAGAAGGGAATCACCCAGACCCAGGCGTATCAGGCGGCGTCGATGGCGGCGGACCTGCACATCACCCAGCTCGTGGACGGGAACGTGGGCGTACACATGATGATCGACAAACGGTATCTCAAGGACTGAGGCCGGATCGGTCGTCGAGCAGGTCGCAATACGCGAAGCGCTCGTCGCGTATGACGACTTCTCCGGTCAGGTATGGGACCGGGGCGGAGAAGATCGGACCATCCGACACGAACGTGTGGAACTCGCCGCGCTCGCCGCACGGATCGGCCGATGCGGGAAGATCGGCCAGCAAGGTGGCGTCGAACGGTCGGCCAGCAAAGCTCGGCGCGAGCTGGGTGGTGTCGACGCACACGAGGCGAGCGCGGTAGCCGAGCGTCACGAAACGCTCCGCGAGCGAGCGCGTGTCGAGCGCCCAGAGCGGGAAGTACGCCTCGAGGCCGACGGAAGCGAGAAGCGTTTCCCGGTACGCTCGAACGTCGCTCAGGAACAGATCTCCGAACGCGATCCTGGCGAGCGCGGGAAATCGCGCGCGCAGCTCGAGGGAGGCCGTGCGAAACGCCGCCTCGTAGTCGGCGTTGGAGCAGGCTGGCTGAAGGGCAACCTCGAACAGCGGCAGGCCCAGCGCTCGCGCCTGGGCCTCGAGCAATGTGCGGCGCACGCCGTGAATGCTGATTCGCTCGTAATCGCGTGTCACGCTGGTGAGCAGGCCCACCACCTCGACGGCGGAGTCGGCCCGCAGCGCGGCGAGCGCCAGGCTGCTGTCCTTGCCGCCGCTCCAGCTCAACACGATGGGTTCGCGCATGCTCGAGGGTAACGCCTCTCGGTACGGGATGGCAGGGCTCCGATTCGGTTCGTCCCTCGCCGGTCGCGGCGAGAACAGGGGAGGGGTAGCTTTGCCATTCCCTCTTCACGGAGCGCTCCCCATGCCCCGCCCAATGCGCTGTCGACCTCTCGCTCTCGCACTCGCGGCTGCGCTAGTCGTCGCCATACCGCCGCGCGACGTGCAGGCCCAGACCACGATGGACGCCAAGTCCGCCACGTTCCTGCACCAGCAGTACCTGGCGGACATGGACAGCGTGCACGCGAAGGTGATGGCGCTGGCGACCGCGATCCCGGCGGACAAGTACAGCTGGCGTCCGCAGACCGGCGTGCGCTCGGTAGGCGAAGTGCTCGGCCATCTGGCCGGGGAATGGTATTACTACCTGCCGCAGTCGGTAGCCGGCAAGCCGGCGCCGGAGTACGCGTCAC
>JBJMNM010000616.1:0-7843 GCA_045804305.1 Gemmatimonadaceae bacterium
CGGACAGTCACCAGATCGTGGAAGTAGCCGAGCTGCTTCGCCAGCCGAGGGAGCCACTTGTGCAGCTCAGCTCGGCTCTGGGCGAGCCCGTGACGATTGCTCACCGTCAGCACGCCGAGCGGCGTCTTGTCCAGCATCACGCAGACGGCCCCCATGTGGACGGTCTGACCCTGGCCCGCGAGCTTGACCTCGCCCTCATCGGCAGCCCAACCGACGTAGTAATCCCACTCCTCGTAATCGAAGAACGCCGGGCCCGGGCCCTCCGTCGACCAGTCCACCGCCACCAGGCTGTCCCGCTCGGCATTCCACTGCCAGTAGACTGCCTCTTCGGCCCCGGCTGCATCGCGAAAGTCTCCCAGCAGGTGCGCAAGGAGGTTGCGATAGTGTTCGGTCTCGCGCGCCACGAAGCGCTGCTGCGCCTCGCGTCGCAATGCCACCGCCCGCACGCCCGTCTCCTCGGCCGCGTCGGGCATGTCGCTGGTGTAGTGATCCAGCCGCGCCCGTGCTTCACTCAGCTCGCGGCGCCACAGACGGCTCCGGCGCACGGCGAGCGCGGCCACGACCGTGGCGAGAAAGGCAATCGCGGTAGTCGTGGCGAGGAGCATGGCGACGGAGGGCAGCGGGTTCGAGGACGGCGCTCGTCCGTGCGGGTGGCGCGCGACGGAGCGCGCCGAGGAGCCTAGCCGTGCAGGATGCGCGCGGCAGCGACGGCCGCGCCGAACCCATTGTCGATGTTGACGACCGTCACGCCCGCGGCGCAACTGTTCAGCATGGTCAGCAGCGGAGCAAGTCCGTTGAACGCCGCTCCGTACCCCACGCTCGTCGGCACCCCGATGACCGGTACCCGAACGAGCCCACCGACCACCGAGGGGAGCGCGCCGTCCATGCCCGCCACGACGATGATGACCCCCGCCGAATCGAGCAGCTCGCGTCGCGCGAGCAGGCGGTGGATGCCGGCCACGCCGACGTCGGTGAGCCGCTCGACGCCGCAGCCCATCGCGTCAGCCGTGACGCCTGCCTCTTCGGCAACGGGGAGATCGCTCGTGCCGGCCGTCACCACGAGCACGGTGCCGCGCGCGGCTGGCGGGGGCGTGACGGGGCGCAACAGCGCGGTGCGAGCCAGGGCGTTATGCTCCATGCCCGGCAGCGCGCCTTGCAGCGGCTGCACTGCGTCGGCATCGAGCCGCGTGACAAGCACTCCATCGCCTCGCTCGGCGATTCGCTGCGCGATGGCGACGACCTGCTCGGGCGTCTTGCCCGCGCCGTAGATCACCTCCGGATAGCCCTGCCGGAGCGCCCTGTGATGATCGATCGTCGCGAAGCCGAGCGATTCGGACGGCTCGAGCGACAGCGACTCCAACGCGCGGTCCACCGCGAGCGAGCCGTCGGCGACCTGGGCGAGCAGGTCGCGGACCCGCTCGCGCCTCATGCGGCGTCGGCCTCGACGTCGTCGCCGCCAGCCCCTTCGTCAATCGAGATGGCCGAGTACCGCTCCGCGTTGGCGAGGTAGTCGGCGAAGATGCCTTCTACCTCGGCGAAGGAGGTGACCGCATAGAGCTTCTTCCGAAGCTCGGCCCCGCCGTGCAATCCCTTGGAATACCAGCCGAGGTGCTTCCGGAACTCGATCGCCGCGCCGCGCGGATCGGTCTCGTACGCCATCACCATGCGTGCGTGATGGAGCGCAACGGCGAATCGCTCCGCTACGGAGGGTGCGGGCCGCTTGGGCCGCCCGGCCAGGAGATCCTTCACCTGGTCGAAGATCCACGGCTGCCCGTAGGAGCCGCGGGCGATCATGATGCCGGCGCACTTCGTCTGCTGGTGCATGCGCATCGCGTCCTCGGCGGTCTTGATGTCGCCGTTGCCGAGCACGGGGATGTCGACCGCCTCGACGACGGCCGCGATCTCCTCCCAGCGTGCGCTGCCCGTGTACATCTGGGTACGCGTCCGCGGATGCAGGGCGATCACGCGCGCGCCGGCGTCCTGACAGCGAAGGGCGATCGTCACCGGGTCGCGCATCTCCTCGTTCCAGCCACTGCGAATCTTGCACGTCACCGGCAGGTGCGTGGCCTTCGAGACGGCGCGGATGACCTGCTGCACGAGATCGAGGTCGCGCAGGCAGCCGGAGCCGCCATTGCGTCGCACGACCTTCTTCACGGGACAGCCGAAGTTGATGTCGATGAACTCCGGCTCGAACACGTCGGACACGAAGCGCGCTGCTTCGCCCATGGCAACCGGATCGGCGCCGAAGATCTGCACGCCGATCGGCCGCTCCCCGACCCCGAACGACAACTTGTGGATCGTGGCTTCGTTCTCTCGGCGGATACCCTCGGCCGAGAGGAATTCCGTCACGACGACGTCGGCCCCGTGCTCGTGGCAGAGCTGTCGGAATGGCGACTCCGACACGCCGGCCATGGGCGCGAGGTAGAGCGGGACGTCCGCGTCGATCCGGAAGGGAAAAGGCATCATGGAAAGTTACCGAAGCTCGGAACTCCAAGCAACGCCAAGGTTTGACAAGGGCTGGCGCGCACGGGTAGTTTCCCCGGTTCGCCCACGACGATACGCCGCCGTCCCGACACTCGCCTTGCTCGTGCGGGATGACACCGCGGCCCCAGCACTGCCCAGCACCGGATCCGCCGAGATGGAACTGCGCGAGTTCTTCAGCGAAGACGCAATCAAGCTCGAGCTCGAGGGAGAGACGAAGGACGACATCCTCAAGGAGCTCATCGCCCTGCTCAAGCTGGACGACAAGTCCGAAGGGATGCTCTACAAGATGCTCAAGCGGCGGGAGAACCTCGGGTCGACGGGGATCGGGCGGAGCATCGCCATTCCGCACTGCCGCTCGCTCGTGGTGACCAAGCTCCGCGTCGCGTTCGGCCGGAAGCCGAAGGGCGTGGACTTCAAGGCGATCGACGACAAGCCGGTGAACTTCTTCTTCCTCATCGTCGCGCCGCCGCTCGAGGTGTCGAACCAGTATCTGCCCGTGCTCGGGAAGATCGCGCAGTTCTCCAAGGAGCCGGATGTGCCGCAGCGGCTGCTCGGGCTGACGGAGCCGAAGCAGTTTCTGGAGCTGTTGAAGGAGAAGGGGGTGTAGCGGTCGGGCGGTCGGGCGGTCGGGCGGTCGGGCGGTCGGGCGGTCAGGCGGTCAGGCCGACCTGCCACACTACCTCATGCTCCTTTCCGTCGAATCGCCGTGATCAAACGCGAGAGCATCTTCTTAGTGCGCGTTACCTCGTCGAGCATCGGCCCGCCAACGTCCGCGGACAAGAATCCCAGATCGCTCGCGAGTCCAACCTGAAACTGCAGCTCGCTCGCGGAGCCGTAGGCCATCTGCAGAAAACGCGCAAGCTCCTTGTCTCCGAAACGGCCGCAACCTTCGCAGATGTTCGAGCCGATGGAAACGGCAGCGTCGCGCATCTGCGCGGTGAGGCCGTAACGTTCCGTTGCCGGGAACTGCCGCGTACCCTCATAGACGAGGACTGCAATACGGCGGGCCTGTTCCGTGACGCGCAGATTAGTCGGATTCTGCATTGGCAAGAAAGTAGTCACAGCAGCACCATTACTGGCATCGAAGGATGGCGCGCATCATCACCCCGCCTGACCGCCTGACCGCCTGACCGCCTGACCGCCCGACCGCCCCTACTCCCATTCAATCGTCGCCGGCGGCTTCGAGCTCACGTCGTACACGACGCGGTTCACGCCATCCACCTCTCGGATGATGCGGTTCGAGATCCGCGCCATCACGTCGTGTGGGAAGTGATACCAGTCGGCCGTCATGCCATCCGTGCTCGTAACGGCCCGCAGCGCGATGACGTTGTCGTAGGTGCGCTCGTCGCCCATCACGCCCACGCTGCGCACCGGAAGGAGCACGGCGAACGCCTGCCAGATCTCGTCATAGAGGTCCGCCGCGCGGATCTCTTCCAGGTAGATCGCGTCGGCCTGCCGCAGCACCCGTAGTGCCGGCTCGTTCACCTCGCCGAGCACGCGGATGGCGAGGCCCGGGCCCGGGAAGGGATGTCGCCCGACCATCTCCTCGGGGAGGCCCAGCTCGCGCCCCACATTGCGCACCTCGTCCTTGAACAGCTCGCGCAGCGGCTCGATCAGCGCGAACTGCATGTCGGGACGCAGGCCACCCACGTTGTGATGCGTCTTGATCGTCACCGACGGCCCGCCGGTGGGTGACGCGCTCTCGATCACATCGGGGTAGAGCGTCCCCTGCACCAGAAAGTTCGCGTGGGTGCCGGCGCTCGCCGTCGCCCCCTCGAAGACGTCGATGAACGTGTGGCCAATGGCGCGCCGCTTGGCCTCGGGCTCGGAGATCCCGGCCAATGCGGAGAGGAACTCCTTCGATGCGTCGACGGTGACGAGCTTGATGCCCATGTGCGTTCGCATCGTCTGCTCCACCTGCTCGCGCTCGTGCAGCCGCAGCAGTCCCGTATCGACGAACACGCACGTGAGCTGATCGCCGATCGCGCGGTGCACCAGCGCGGCCGCCACGGACGAATCGACGCCGCCGGACAACCCACAGATGACCTGCGCGTCGCCGACCTGCGCGCGTATCCTGGCGATCTCCTCCTCGATGAACGCACCCGGCGTCCAACTGGGCGTCGCGCCGCAGACCTCGAACAGGAAGTTGGCGATCAGCTCCCGCCCGCGCGGCGTATGGGCGACCTCGGGGTGGAACTGCACACCGTAAATGGGGCGCGACTCGTGCTCGATCGCCGAGACCGGATTCCCGGGTCCGGCCGCCGTGATGCGAAAGCCGGGCGGCGCCTTCTCCACGTGATCGCCGTGGCTCATCCAGACCGGCGTCGTCTCGCTCGGCGAGAAGCCGTGGAACAGCGCGCTTTCCCGTGTCGGACGGATCTCGTCGCGGCCGTACTGCCGCTGGCCGCCTCTGATCACCTCGCCGCCGAGCAGGTGCGCCATGAGCTGCATGCCGTAGCAGACGCCGAGGGTGGGAGCCACGTCGAACAGCGCCGGTTCGGCTGTGGGGACGTTCTCGCCGTAGACGGAGTTGGGCCCGCCGCTGAGAATGATGCCGGTCGGCTTCCAGTCGCGGATCCACTGGAGCGAGCGGCTGGGGGGATGGATCTCGGAGTAGACGCGCGCCTCGCGGACGCGCCGCGCGATGAGCTGGGTGTACTGCGAGCCGTAGTCGATGATCAGGATGCGGCTCTGCGCCGTCATGTGCACCAGATTGCGGGATCGAGGCTGAGGAATTCCACTTTCTTCTCGTCGAGGTCGAGGATGGCGGCCTTGGGGGTGCCGTAGATCCAGCCGCACGATTCGCCCGGGTTCACGATCAGCGTGTCGCCGCGCGACTTCATCTCCTGCTGATGCGTGAATCCGTGCACCACGATGCTGTGACCCTCGATGCTGCGCGGCTGTACGTCGCCGATGTCGTGCACCACGAGGATGCGCTGCCCGCCCACCTCGAAGCTGTGCGGGCTCTCGAACAGCTCGGCGCCGAATCCCGCCGTCGCTCGCGCGCGGAGCCCCTGCTGGTCCCCGTCATTCTTGCCGAACACCCCCGCGAGCGACATGCTCGCCTCCTCGATCGGGCGGAGCGCGAAGGGCGAGCAGTAGTCGCCGGCGTGGATGAGCATCGACACGCCGGAGGCCTGCATCTGCTTCACGAACTCCGCAATCGCCGGAATGCGGTCATGGCTGTCGGCCATCAGTCCCACGCGCATCAGCTTTTTCTCCACTCGGGGTCCTGCACCTCGAGCCGCACGAGATCCTCGTAGCGCTCGCGCGCGGTCGTCACGGCGTACCGGTCGCCATCGACCAGCACCTCCGCGCCACGCGGTCGGGTGTTGTAGTTGGATGCCATCACGTACCCGTACGCGCCGACGTCGTACACCGCCAGCAGATCGCCCGCATTGGCCTCGTCCATCTCACGATCCAGCGCGAGAAAGTCGCCGCTCTCGCACACGGGCCCCACCACGTCGGCCGTCATGCGAGGTCCGCGCGGATTCACCGCCTCGATGCGATGGTAGGCGTCGTAGTGCGACGGACGAATCAGCTCGGTCATCCCTGCGTCGGTGATGAGGAACTCGCGTCCGCCGCTGTGCTTCCGATAGAGCACGCGCGTCAGCAGCACGCCCGCGTTGCCGACGACGAACCGTCCCGGCTCCATCAACAGCGTCAGCCCGGTCGGCTGCACCCGTGGCACGAGTGCTCGAGCGAAGCGCTGGAGATCGGGCGTCTCCTCGTCGTCATACGAGACGCCCAGACCGCCGCCGATGTCGAGGTAGCGCACGGTGTCGATGCCGGCCGCGCGCAGCTGCTCCAGCAGTCCGACCAGGCGCTCCACGCCGTCGATGTACGGATCCAGGCGGAACAGCTGCGACCCGATGTGCATGTCGAGGCCGAGGAGCTCCGTGTGCGGCAGCCGAGCGGTCGCGTGCGCCACCGTCAGCACGTCGTCGAACGGCACGCCGAACTTCGCCCCCTTCTCGCCAGTCTTGATGTAGCGGTGCGAGCTATCGACGGTGACCTCGGGGTTCACCCGCAGTCCCACCGGCGCGACGACCCCGAGCTCGCCGGCGATGCGGTCGAGCAGCCGCACCTCCGACTCCGACTCCACGTTGATGAGCAGCACGCGCGCCTCGAGCGCCTCGCGCAGCTCACGCTCCGTCTTCCCCACGCCGCCGAAGACGATGTCCTCACCGCGAAAGCCCACGCGCCGGGCACGATACAGCTCGCCGCCCGACACGACGTCCACGCCGGCGCCGAGCTCCTTGAGCACGCCGAGCAATCCCGCGTTGGAGTTGGCCTTGAGCGTGTAGTGCACCCGATGTGGCAGTGGCGCGAGCGCGCCGTCGAGCCGCGAGAACCGGTCCCGCACCATCGCCGCGCTGTAGACGTACGCCGGCGTTCCGACCTCCTCGGCGATGCGATCGAGGGGGACGCCCTCGCACGAGAGCGTCCCCACGCCGTCCGCGCGCGCGAAGCCCGACGTCAGTACGCTTTCGCCCACAACGCCTCGGCAGCCGCCTTGCGTCCGCACCGGAGGCAGACCGTCGGCTTGTCAGCGGACTGGAATTCCTCGTCGGGCAGGCAGCGGATCGTCGCTTTCGTGTCCTCCTTGATCTGCGCCTCGCAGGCGGCGTCGCCGCACCAGCCGGCGTAGACGAAGCCACCCTGCCCATCCATCAGCTCGCGGAACTTGTCGTAGCTCATCTCGCCGCGGTAGCTGTTCGCTTCGCGCCGGTCCAGCGCTGCAGCCAGCATGTCGCGCTGCATTCGGGATAGCACCTCGGCCACGTCCTCGCCAAGCGTGGAGAGCGAGACCGGGCGCTTCTCCTTCGTGTCGCGCCGCACGAGCACGCCCTGGTTGCTCGCCAGATCGCGTGGGCCGATCTCGAGCCGCAGCGGGACGCCGCGCAGCTCCCACTCGTAGTATTTCGCGCCCGGCTTCATCCCGTCGCGCTTGTCGATGTGGATGCGCAGGCGCGCCGCCTCGCGGCGGTCCCATGCCCCGAGCGACTTGGCGATGTTGTTCGCGGCCTCGAGCACCTGCGTGCGCTCCTCGTCGGTCTTGTAAATCGGCACGATCACCAGCTCGATCGGCGCGAGCAGCGGCGGCACGCGCAGGCCAACGTCGTCACCGTGCGTCATCACGAGGCCGCCGACCATGCGCGTGGACACGCCCCAGCTCGTGTTCCACGCATGCTCGGTGGTGCCACTCTCCGACTGGAACTTGAGGTCGAACGCCTTGGCGAAGTTCTGCCCGAGGTTGTGCGACGTGCCCGCCTGAAGCGCCTTGTTGTCCTGCATCATCGCCTCGCACGCATAGGTGCGCAGCGCGCCCGCGAACCGCTCGGTGTCCGTCTTCTGC
>JBJMNM010000617.1:0-5520 GCA_045804305.1 Gemmatimonadaceae bacterium
ACGTACCAGATTCGAGGCACCGTGAAGCTTCCATTCGACGAGCGCACGATCGTGCGCGAGATCATAGCCGAGACACCGAACTGATGGCCGACGCAACGACCCCGCTCGCCAGCGCGCTCGCGCAACCACAATTCTGGACGCCGGACCGCGTGGCTGAAGCGCTCGGCGGCGGACCGCGCGGGAACACGCGACTGACGCGGATCTCCACCGATACGCGGCACATCTCGCAGGGCGACTGCTTCCTCGCGCTGAAGGGCGAGACCTTCGACGCACACGACTTCCTGGCCGATGCCGTCGCCAAGGGGGCAACGGCGCTCGTCGTGAATGACGCATCGCGCGCGGCCAGGCTCGGCGTACCGGTATATGAGGTGAAGGACACGCTCGAGGCCCTTGGCCGGCTCGCGCGCTACCGCCGGAGAGCATGGGGCAAGCCGCTCGTGGGCGTCGTGGGAACGAACGGCAAGACGAGCACGAAGGAGCTGCTCCGCGCCGCCCTCGGCGGCGCGCGTCGCGTGCACGCGACGGTCGGCAACTACAACAACCTGGTCGGCGTGCCGCTCACCCTCTTCGCACTTCCGGATGACGCCGACGTCGCCGTGATCGAGATGGGGACGAACCAGCCGGGAGAGGTGGCCAAGCTGCGCGCCATCGTGGAGCCGGACATGGTGGTGGTGACCTCCATCGCCGAGGAGCACCTGGAGGGTCTGGGTGATCTCGCCGGCGTGCTTCGCGAGGAGGTGTCGGCGTGCGACGGCGTGTCGCTGGCGGTCGTGCCGGCGTCACAGCCCGAGATCGGGCAAGCCGCGCGCACGCGCGCCAGGCGCACCGTCAATGCCGGCCTCGACGAAGGGGACGTGAAGCCCACCAAGTGGGGAATCGAAGCGGATGGGCGCGGATGGCTGGAGCTGGAGGGCGAGCGGGTGCGCGTCCCTCTGCGCGGCGTGCACAATCTGCGCAATGCCATGCTCGCGCTCACGGTTGCGCGCGAGAGCGGCGTGTCCGTGCGCGATGCGGCGCGCAGCATCGCCATCATGCCGGCGCCGCCCATGCGCGTGCACTTCGAGAGCTGTGGCCAGGCAACCGTGATCAACGATGCGTACAACTCCAACCCCGGCTCGGCGCGCGTCGCGCTCGAGCTGCTCCAACATGCGGGCACCGGTCGGCAGCGAGTCGCCGTGCTCGGCACCATGCTGGAGTTGGGCGAGCAGGCAGACCGGCTGCACGACGACGTGGCGCGCGCGGCGCTCGCCTCCCCGATCGAGCTGGTGGTCGGCGTGGGTGCGATGGCCGACGCACTCGCGCGCGTCGCGCCCGACGACGGGCGCGTGGCTGGCGGCGCGGATCCCGACGCTGCCTGGACGTCGATGCGTTCGCGCCTCGAGCCGGACGCGGTTATTCTGCTGAAGGGCTCGCGCGGCGTTCGTCTCGAGCGGCTGGTTCCCGTCATCTCGGAGTGGGCCGCGGGTCAGTAGCCCTCGCTCACCACCGTTTCATCACGCCCAAGCCCGGGTCTCTTGCTCTACTATCTCTTCATCCCGCTTGTCCCGCGCTTCCACGCGTTGAACGTCTTCAACTACATCACCTTCCGCGCAGCCGGCGCGGCGGTGACGGCCATCCTGCTCAGCTTCTTCGTAGGGCCGATCATTCTGCGACGGCTCAACGCGGCGGCCAATTATCAGGTCGTGCGCGAAGGCACACCCGACTCGCACGCGGCGAAGGCGAAGACGCCCACGATGGGCGGCCTCATCTTCCTGTTCTCCGCGCTCGTCGCGACGATCCTCTGGGCGCGCCTGTTCAGCCACTATGTCATCCTCGCGCTCGTCGTCACAGCCTGGATGGGCGCCATCGGCCTCCTCGACGACCTGCTCAAGCTGAAGCAGAAGCGCCTCGGCCTGAAGAACGAGGGCCTCGTCGAGCGCTACAAGTTGATCGGCCAGGTCACGATCGGCCTCGCGCTCGGCCTCTATCTCGCGTGGCATCCGCTCTCGCCCAACCTGCCTGGCGCGTCCACCACGTTGCCGTTCTACAAGTACGTGCTCGTCGTGCCCGCGTTCGGCTTCCTGTACGTGCTGTGGGTGACCTTCATTACCACGGGTGTGAGCAACGCCGTGAATCTCACGGACGGGCTCGACGGCCTCGCGGCGGGACTGAGTGCCGTGGCCTTCGCCACGCTCGGCATCTTCGCCTACCTCATCGGCCGCACCGACGCCAGCCGATACCTCGGCATCTTCTATCTCCAGCACTCCGGTGAGCTGACCGTCTACTGCCTCGCGATGGTCGGCGCGCTGATCGGGTTTCTCTGGTACAACACCTATCCGGCGCAGGTCTTCATGGGCGACACCGGCTCGCTCGCGCTCGGCGGCGCGCTGGGCGCGGTGGCGATTCTGCTCAAGTCGGAGTTCCTGCTCGTTTTCATCGGCCTGGTCTTCATCGCCGAGACGCTGTCGGTGCTCATCCAGCGCTTCGTGTTCAAGTACCAGCGGAAGAGGCATGGACTGGAATACGCGCAGAAGCATCGCGTCTTCCTCCGGGCGCCACTGCACCACCACTTCGAGGTGAAGGGCTGGAGCGAGCAGCAGGTGGTGGTCCGATTCTGGATCATCGGCATCATCGGCGCCTTCCTCGCGCTCAGCACGCTGAAGCTGCGCTAGATGCCGGTCCGCTCGCTCACGGAAGCATTGCCCGCCGCATGGACACGCGGCGAGATCAGCGTGTTGGGCCTGGCGCGCAGTGGCCGCGCCGCCGCAGAGCTGCTGCGTCGCGCGGGGGCCGACGTCTACGCCAGCGACGCCGGCACCGGCGACGCCGTGGCGCACGCGGCCACCACGCTCGCGACGATCGGTGTCGCGGTGCAGCAGGGTGGACACGACCTCGCGCGGATCGCGCGCAGCGCGCTCGTCGTCGCGAGCCCGGGCATTCCTCCCGAGGCGCCACCGCTCGCGGCGGCGCGGAAGGCCGGCGTTCCCATCGTGGGCGAGCTCGAGGTCGCGCTGCACTTCCTGCCACACCAGCGCTACGTCGCGATCACGGGAACGAACGGGAAGACGACGACGACCGCCCTCACCCACAAGCTGCTCGAGGGGCTGGGCTACGACGCCGTCGCCGCCGGCAACATCGGCACGCCGCTCGCCGAGGTGGCGCTGCGCGACAAGCAGCCTGAGTGGGTCGCGTTGGAGACGTCGTCGTTCCAGCTCCACGACGCGCCCAGCATCGCGCCCACGGTCGGGATCCTGACGAACCTGTCGGCGAACCATCTGGACCGCTACGCGAGCGTCGAGGACTACTACCGCGACAAGGCGGCACTGCTCCGTAACGCCTCCGAGCGATCCGTCTGGGTCACCAACGCCGACGACCGGGACGTGCAGAAAATGGTGGAGGGCGTGCGCGGCCACCACCTGCGTTTCACGCTCGGCGCTGGCGCAGCCGACGCCTACTACGATCGCGCCCGCAACCGGCTCGTCGTGCTCGGGTCGCCACTCGTCGACCGCGACGACCTCGTGCTGCTCGGCGATCACAACGTGGCGAACGCCCTGGCGGCGTCGCTCGCGGTCATGAGCGCCGACGCCGCCCATCGCACCGACGATGCCCGCGCGCGCGTCGCGGACGCGGTGCGCCGCTTCCGCGCGCTCGAGCACCGCATCGAGCCGGCCGGCCGGTACGCCGGTGTGGACTGGATCAACGACTCCAAGTCGACGAACGTGGCCTCCACGCTTGTTGCGCTGAAGGGCATGCAGCGGCCGACCGTCCTGCTGCTGGGCGGGCGACATAAGGGTGAGCCGTATTCGGCCCTCGCCGACGAGCTGCGACGCACCGTGAAGCTCGTGCTCGCCTACGGCGAGGCCGCCCCGATCGTCGCCGAGGACCTGGCGGGCGTGGTGCCGATCGAGCAGCTCGGGTCGTCGTTCGATCAGGTGCTCGCCCGCGCGCGCGCCGCCGCGCAGCCCGGGGACGCCGTGCTGCTCTCTCCCGCCTGCTCGAGCTACGACATGTTCGACAACTACGAGGAACGGGGCCGCACCTTCAAGCGGCTCGCGGCCGAGCTGGACACGGCCGGCCGCTGATGGCCACCGCGGTCGCGTCGTCCGCGCACGTGCGAGAGCGGTGGCGCATGGGCACCGAAGCGCGCGGGCTCGTGCTGGTGATGGCCGTGCTGCTCGCCTTCGGGCTCGCGGTGTTGTACAGCGCGAGCGCGATCGTGGCCATGCAGGCGAATCTCAACAGCTGGTTCTACATCGCGCGCCAGGCGACCGGCGTGCTCGCCGGCATCGTGGCGTTCGCGGTGGCGGCCAAGATGCCGGCCGAGAAGTGGGAAGGATGGGCGTGGCCGCTGATGTGCATCACGCTCGCCACCCTGCTGCTCTGCCTCGTGCTTCCCGAGAGCATCGCCCCACGCGTGAATGGCTCCAAGCGGTTCCTCTTCGGCAGCTCCTTCCAGCCGTCGGAGCTTGGCAAGCTGGGCGTGGTGATGTGGACGTCGATGCTGATCGTGAAGAAGGGGAAGCAGCTCAGGCGGCTCACCAAGGGCGTGCTCCCGTTCTTCGTGGTCGTGGGACTGTGCGACGTCCTCGCGGCGCTGGAGCCGGATCTGTCGGTGGCGATGCTCTACACGCTGCTGCTGGCGGTGCTGCTGTTCGCCGGCGGGGTGCGCATCGCGCACTTCGTCACCATCTGCGCGCTGGCGATCCCGGTGTTCTGGCGCAACATCGAGCGCGCCCAGTACGCGCTGCTGCGGCTCACGTCGTTCCTCGATCCCGGCCGCGCGCCGGCGCAGGTGAGCTACCAGCTCAAGCAGTCGCTCATCGCCGTCGGCTCGGGCGGGCTGTTCGGGCAGGGGTTCGGGCAGGGACGACAGCAGTATGGCTTTCTTCCGTTCCCGTACAGCGACTTCATCGCCAGCAACATCGGCGAGGAGTGGGGGTTCGTGGGGCTGTTTGCAGTCACCGCCGCCTTTGCGGCCTATGCATTGCTCGGCTTCCGGATTGCCCGCAAGGCGCGCAGCCCGTTTCTCCAGCTCGTGGCCGTCGGACTGACGTTCGTCACCGTGCTCACCGCCTATCTGCACATCGGCGTGGTGATCGGACTGCTGCCCACCACCGGGCTCACGCTGCCCTTCGTGTCGTACGGCCGCTCGAACATCGTGCTCACCATGTTTCTCACCGGGATCCTCGTGAACATCGGCAGCACGAAGGAGCGCGTGATCGGCAGCGGCGCCACCGACCCGCTCGCCCTCTCGCTGGCGCAATGACAGCCCCCGGAGTGGACAGGACGACGGTGCTCTTCGCCGGCGGCGGCACGGGTGGGCATCTGTATCCCGGCATCGCGATCGCGCGGAAGCTCGCGCAGCTCGATCCACGCGTGCAGCCGTTCTTCATCGGCGCGCAGCGAGGCATCGAGCGCACGGTGCTGCCGACCACCGAGTTTCCCCATCTGCTGCTCGATCTCCATCCGCTCTACCGCACCAGGCCGTGGGAGAACTGGCGCACGCTCAAGGGCGCCGTGGGTGCGTGGCGCAGCCTGGGC
>JBJMNM010000618.1:0-6568 GCA_045804305.1 Gemmatimonadaceae bacterium
CGGTGAGCGTGCCGGTCTGGAAGGAGGCGCGACGCCAGAACGATGTCTACGTCGTCTCGGCTCTGCAGGGAGTGCCGAGCACCAGGCGCCTCACCTACACCGCGGACAAGAACGAGGTCGCGCCCACCTGGTCGCGCGACGGCAAGCTGTTCGTCTTCCTCTCGGACCGCGACGCTGCGCCGAACGCCGCCAACGCGAACCGCCCCAGCACGCTCCCGACGAGCGGGCCCGGCGCGCCGTATTATCCGCCGGCAGTCGGCGGTGGCGTGGGCGGCGCGTCCTATCAGTTGTATCTCATGCGGCCCGACGGCGGTGAAGCGCGCAAGATCACCGACGCGAAAGACGGCGTGAGCACCTTCGCCTTCTCGAAGGATGGTCAGTGGCTGGTGTACCGCTCCGGCCCGCCGAGCCAGGAGCAGCTCTACGCGCTTCCCGTGGCGGCTCTGGCCGCGGGCGACTCGGCGCGTTCCACGCAGATCACCCGGCACCAGAGCGGCGTGGGTCTCTGGCGGTTCGCGCCCGACTCGAAGCGCATCTACTTCGCCACCGCCGACACCGTCGACGCCGACGAGCGGCTCCGGTTGGAGAAGCGCTTCGACGTGCGCGTGCGCAACATGGAGGTTCCCGTCTCGAGCCTGTGGGCGCTCGACCTCGACTCGAAGCGCACGACACGCCTCACGCGCGACACCACCTACAGTGTAGGCGACTTCACCATCTCGGACGACGGCAAGTTCATCGGGTATCGCGGCATCTCGGCGAACCGCTACGAGCGCAACATCCTCGAGCAGAACAACAGCGGCGACCTGTATCTGCTGGAGGTCGGCACCGGGCAGATCGAGCGGCTCACGAACAACAAGGACATCGGTGAGAGTGGCGTGAGCTTCTCCCCCGACAACCGCTACGTGGCCTTCTCCGCGCCGGACGACTTCACGATGATGCGCAATTCGCGCGTCTACCTTCGCGAGCGGGGCAATCGCGGTGGACAGTTCCGGAAGCTCGGCGCCGGCTTCGATGGTGACGTGGGCACCGGCTTCTGGTCCAAGGACGGTGGCACGATCTATTTCGGCGAAGGCGTTCGCGCCACCGACCAGGTGCTCGCGCTCGATGTCGCAGCGAACACCGTGCGACCGGT
Source organism: Gemmatimonadaceae bacterium (assembly GCA_045804305.1). Taxonomy (GTDB): domain Bacteria; phylum Gemmatimonadota; class Gemmatimonadetes; order Gemmatimonadales; family Gemmatimonadaceae; genus AG11. Next base: position 1,133 of record JBJMNM010000618.1, read on the forward strand.
GATCCAGGAGAAGGCCTCGACCCGCGCGACGCAGGACGAGGAGAGCGGTCGGATCCTGATCCAGTACAGCGATCCGCGCACGCCGAACACGCTCTTTACCGTGCCGAGCGCGCGTGAGCTCGGCACGCGGAGCGCGTGGGTGCAGCTCACCGATGCGAATCCCATCACGCGCCAATTCGCGCTCGGCGAGGAGGAGGAGATCACCTGGCGATCGGCGGATGGCCGCGAGGTCGGTGGCGTGCTGGTGAAGCCGGTGGGATATCAGCCGGGTCGGCGCTATCCGCTCATCGTGTCGATCCACGGCGGGCCGGCAGCGGCGGACGTGCTGAGCTTCAACGGCGGCTATGGCGCGCAGGTGTACGCCGGCGCCGGCTACGCGGTGCTCATGCCGAACTACCGCAACTCCACCAACTATGGCGAGCGCTTCAAGACCGAGAGCCAGGGCGACTACTTCACCAAGGGTTATCAGGACATCATGACGGGTGTGGACCACCTGATCGCGCAGGGATTGGTGGACAGCACGCAGATGGGCGTCCTCGGCTGGAGCGCCGGGGGTCACTGGTCGAACTGGATCCTCACCCACACCGACCGCTTCAAGGCGATCTCCACCGGCGCCGGCGTGTTCAACTGGGTCTCGATGTACGGACAGAGCGACACCCAGCGCATCCGCCAGTGGTATCTCGGCGACAAGCTGTACTACGACGACATGGATCACTGGCTGCGCCAGTCGCCGATCATGTACATCAAGAACGCGAAGACGCCAACGATGATCCACGTCGTGGACAATGATCCGCGCGTGCCGCGCCCGCAGAGCGAGGAGCTGCACATGGCGCTCAAGCGGCTGGGCGTGCCGACGGAGTTCTACGTGTATCCCGGCAACACCCACGGCATCCCCGACCCGCGCAACCAGCTCGTGAAGTCCGTGTCGGAGATGGCGTGGATGGACTACTGGGTGCGGCACTCCGGCCGCCGGTTCGCCTGGCGCGACGTGCTGAAGACGCTCGAGGATCCGAAGGAGGTCAAGACGGCTGTGTCGACGACGCCGTGAGATGCCCTCCGCCGCTGCACCGTTTCCGCGCTGGACGCCATTCCAACGGAGGGGCAGATTGAAGCGTTCTCACAGCAGCCTCGCGCCGCGGCGGCCGAGCCGTCGTCTCAGGAGAGTCGCATGAAGATCCGATTCAAGGTCAATGGGCAGCAACGATCGGTCGACGTACCGGCCGACATGCCGCTCCTGTGGACGTTGCGCGACGTGCTCGACCTCAAGGGCACCAAGTTCGGCTGCGGGGCCGCGCAGTGCGGCGCTTGCACGGTGCACCTGAACGGCACGGCCACGCGATCCTGCGTGCTCCCCGTGTCGGCGGTACAGGGCGCGGAGATCACCACCATCGAGGGGTTGTCGCCGGACGGCACGCACGCGCTCCAGCGCGCGTGGGAGGAGCTCGACGTCCCCCAATGTGGCTACTGCCAGGCCGGCCAGCTCATGTCGGCCGCGGCGCTGCTCGACGCGAACCCCAGTCCGACCGACGCCGACATCGACGGTGCGATGAACGGCAACATCTGCCGGTGCGCCACGTATCTCCGCATCCGCCAGGCGATCCATCGGGCGGCCGAGCTCAAGGTGGAGGCCACACAGGCGGGCCGTCCGCGCAAGCAGGGAGGAAACAAGCCATGAGCACTCCCATCACGACCGCCTCGAGCGGCGTCTCGCGCCGCGAATTTCTGCGCGTCTCTGCCATCGCCGGCGGCGGCATTCTGCTCGCCAGCTATCTCCAGCCGCTGAGCGCCATGGAAGCGGTGGGCGCGCGGATGGGTGGCTCGCCGGAGACGATGCTGAATGCGTTCATCCGCATCATGCCCGACGGCATCGTGACGATCGTCGCGAAGAATCCCGAGATCGGCCAGGGCATCAAGACGATGCTTCCGATGCTGATCGCCGAGGAGCTCGACGTGGAGTGGAAGAACGTGCGCATCGAGCAGGCGCCGCTGGACACCGTGAACTTCACCAATCAGTGGTCCGGTGGCAGCGCCGCGACGCCGAACAACTGGCTGCCGATGCGACGGGTTGGCGCAGCGGGTCGCGCGATGCTCATCGCCGCCGCCGCGCAGAAATGGGGGGTGCCGGTCGCCGAGTGCGACACCGTGCCGGGCACGGTGCGGCACCGGGCGAGCAGCCGCAGCCTCTCCTACGGCGAGCTCGCGACGTCGGCGTCGCAGTTGAAGGCGCCGGACCTCGCGACGATCCCGCTCAAGGACCGGAAGGATTTCCGCATCATCGGTACGCGCGTGCGTGGCGTGGACAACCACTCCATCGTCACGGGCAAGCCGTTGTACGGCATCGACGTGGTCGTGCCGGGAATGCTGTACGCCACCTTCGTGAAGTGCCCGGTGTTCGGCGGCAAGGTGGCGAGCGCGAACCTGGATGAAGTGAAGACGCAGCCGGGCGTGCGCCATGCATTCGTCGTCGACGGAGGCTCCGCGCTGAGCGGGCTGCTCGGCGGCGTTGCCATCGTGGCCGACAACTGGTGGCTCGCGAAGCGCGCACGGCAGAAGCTCGTGGTGCAGTGGAACGAAGGGCCGACCGCGACGCAGTCGAGCGCGGGATTCGCGACGCGGGCCGCCGAGCTGGCCAAGCTGCCGCCACAGCGTTCGCTGCGCAGCGACGGCGACGTGGAGACCGCGCTCACGGGAGCTGCCAAGGTGGTGAAGGCCGAATACTTCTACCCCTTCATCGCGCACGCTCCGCTCGAGCCGCAGAACTGCACCGCCTCGTTCAAGGATGGGAAGCTGGAGATCTGGGCACCTTCGCAGACGCCCGAGTCGGGCCGCGGGCTCGTGGCCAAGACGCTCGGTCTGAAGGACGAGGCGATCACGATCCACCTGACCCGCGCCGGCGGCGGCTTCGGGCGGCGCCTGAACAACGACTACATGGTCGAGGCGGCGTGGATCGCGAAGGAGATCGGCGCGCCGGTGAAGCTGCTGTGGACGCGCGAAGACGACATGCAGCACGACTTCTATCGTCCGGCCGGGTTCCACAACTTCACCGGTGGCGTGGATGCGAATGGAAAGCTCGTCGCGTGGCGCAACCACTTCGTGTCGTTCGGTGAAGGGCAGAACTTCGCGCCGTCGGCCGGCATGAGCGCGGGCGACTTTCCGGCACGGTTCGTGGCCAACTACGCGCTTGCCGCGTCGGTCATGCCGATCGGCGTGCCGACGGGTGCGTTGCGGGCACCCGGCAGCAACGGCATCGCGTTCGCCGCGCAGTCGTTCATCGACGAGCTGGCGCATGCGGCCGGGAAGGATCCCGTGCAGTTCCGCCTCGACATGCTGGCCGCAGAGCAGCCCGCGCCCGCGCCGACTGGCACCGGTCCACAGCCGGTGGCGTTCGACGGCGCGCGCATGCGCGGCGTGCTGGAGCTCGTGGCGGAGAAGTCCGGCTGGGGCAAGCGCGCGCTGCCGCGCGGCACCGGAATGGGCGTCGCCTTCCACTTCAGTCACCGCGGCTACTTCGCCGAGGTGGTGCAGGCGAGTGTGAGCCGCACCGGCAAGCTGAAGGTGGAGAAAGTGTGGGTCGCCGGCGACGTGGGCAGCGAGATCATCAACCCGAGCAACGCCGAGAATCAGGTGCAAGGGGGCGTGCTCGACGGGCTCGCGCAGGCGCTCGGGCAGGAGATCACGATCGAGAAGGGACGCACGGTGCAGAGCAATTTCCACGACTTCCCGCTGCTGCGGCACGCACAGGCGGTCCCCGTGGAAGTGCATTTCCTCGCGACCACCTTCCCGCCCACGGGACTCGGCGAGCCGGCGCTGCCACCGGTCGTGCCGGCGCTGTGCAACGCGATCTTCGCCGCGACCGGGAAGAGAGTTCGCTCGCTGCCGCTCTCGAAGCAGGATCTGCGGTGGGGATAGCCGGACGCCTTCACGGCGAAGCTTGTAAGTGACAAGCTCGGAAGCCAGGGCAGAAAACGCCGCAAGCGACAAGCTATCGAGCGATGGCTCTCGCCGATCGCCGGTGCGAAGGAGATCGCGACACTTGGCCACGTAGGTGCCGAAGGGCGGACCTTCTGGCTTCCGAGCTCATGTCCTACAAGCTTCGAGACTCCGACGTCGCCGCCCGGTGCCGGTCCACCCACGCCGCCCAAGGCACGAACAGCCATAGTCCCAGCGCGCTCACGCCGATCACCTGCTGGCTCATCGGCGCTGTGCTTCCAAACCCGCTCGCGAAGATGAGCACGAGCAGCGCCACCATCCCCCACAGTCCCCACGTGCCTACGCGGTCGCGAGCACGCGTGGTGCGCAGATAGCTCGCCAGGCCCGACCCGAACACTGCAAGCTCGAGCGCGATGGTGAGCGGAATCGAGTTCCAGGCGCCGAGCCCGACCTTCACCGAAGACCCGGGCCAGAGCGGCAGGTCGGGACGGTGCATCGGCAGGTCGAGCAGCCAGTGGCTCACCACCAGCAGGCCCAGGATCAGTCCTCCGCGCCGATCGCGGCGGACGCTCGCATACGTTCCGCCGATCAGCGCACCCCACACGATCGCCATCAGGAGGCTGTGCGAGATGGGGTAGCGCACGAAATCGAGCGGGTTCGCCCGCATCAGGCCGGGCACCACCCGCACCTGCTCCATTCCGAGCAGCAGCAGAACGGGCCACAGCTCGTCCAGAAACTGCGCCGCGAAGAACAAGGTGCCCAGCGAGGTACGCGGTACGAGACGTTTGGCGCCGAACGCGACGCCGTAGTGTCCGAGCAGCATGAGCCCTTGGAAAGTCGACCGGCGAAGGTAGCGAGGCCGCGAACGGGCAGCCAGCCGGCCGCCGGCGGCTCTCCGCCGCGAGCATGAGGGATGCGCTGAAAATGGCCTTCGGTTCGCGGAACGCGAGGCCGCTGTGGGGGATTCGCCTTGCGTGGCCCCGGCGTGGGCATCAAGCTCTCCCTGGAGCAGCCACGCTGTGCACAGTACCGTGTCGCGCAGGAGAGCTCATGAAGGAAAAAGCCGTTCCCCCTTCGTCGTCCGACCGGTCTCGCACGCCACTTGGCCAGTATACCGAGTCGCCGGCCGCATCCGCTCCCACATCCGGCGGCGGCGAGCCGGCACTTCGCCACGCGCGTGCCGCGATCGCCACGCTCTTCGGCGCGCCGCCCGGACGACCATTCGACGTGCGCTACTGGGACGGCAGCGTGGAGCACGGCACGGAATCGGCGCCCTACGCGCTCTGCATCAACCGCCCCGGCTCGCTGCGCCGCATGCTGCTGCCACCGAGCGAGCTGGCGATCGTCGAAGCCTACATCTCCGGCGACGTGGACATCGACGGCGAGCTCGTGGCGGCGGTGGACCTCGGCGACGCGATCAACGAGCGGTTGCGCTCACCGCGCACGCTCACGTCGCTCGTGCGGCACCTCTTGGCGCTGCCGGCGCGCGAGCCGGCGCCGCAGGCC
>JBJMNM010000619.1:0-18715 GCA_045804305.1 Gemmatimonadaceae bacterium
GCCACGCGGCAGTCGCTTGAGCATCGCCTCCTCCGCCAAGCCGCCGAACTTGCGCATCGTCGGCGCGCGCAGCAGCCGACGCAGCGGCCCCGCGTCCTCGTCGATCTGCTCGCGAATGCGTGTCAGGGTGGGACGCGGCGGCATCCAGATGCCTCCGCCCAGCAGATATCGGCCCGGCTCGAAGTGGAAGTAGAAGCCCGCGCCTCCGTGCGGTGTGGTGTCGCGTCCCACGCCCCGACCGCCGGCGCCGTGATAGAACCAGCACGCGGCGCTTGTCTTGTACGGCGACTTGTCGCTCGAGAAGCGAACGTCACGATGGATGCGGAAGAGCGAGCGCTTCGGATCACCGACGATCTCCGGCGCGAACGTGGCCAGTCGCACGTCCACGTCCTCCACCAGCGCCGCGAGGGGCCCACGAATCTCTGATTCGTAGGCCCCTCGATGCTGCTCGAACCACTCGCGCGTATTGTTTCGGCGCAGGCCGCGCAGGAATGTCAGCGCGGCCGGTCGAAATCCTCGAAAGGCGCGGTCGCCGGCCGGAGTCGTGGACGTCACGGGCTCGGGTTGGCTTTCGTGTGCTCCGCCGGTGCGCCCACGGGCGCCACCGGCATGAGCCGGAACTCGAACCGCTGCTCCACGAGCTGGCGGACTTTCCGACCACTCACGCTCGCCGGATAGAAGCGCATCCCCGGCATGGCATCTCTCACCGACTGGATGAACAGCGGGTGCGCCGAGCTGACGATCTCCACGGTCGCCATGTCCACGTGGCCGCTCGTATCGATCACGAAGTGCGTGAGCACCGAGCCGAAGAGCATCTGCTCGATGAGCTCGGGCGGGTAGATGGGCGCGGCGCTCCCTTCCACACGGCTCGCGCTCTGCTCGGCGGCGAGGATCGACGTCACCGAGTCGGCGGAGATGACCGGTGCCGACGCGGTCTGCTCCCGCACGTCGGATCCGGCCGTGCCGCCGGCGTCATCGTTCGCCTGGAGTGCTCGCGCACCCGCCTGCACTCCGTCGGGCGACTCCTTCCCCGTGACCGACAGTCCCGCGCCGCTCCCCTGCTCCACGTACTGCAGCTTGATCGCGCTCTGGGTGCCCTTGATGCGGTCGGGCGGCGGGAGGAAGTAGACCTGCTCTCGCGTGTCGTCGTCGGGCGGCGTGAGCGGCTTCGGCCCTGAGCCATAGATGGCGCCCCCGAACAGCACGACGTGCGCGGCAACGCTCCACGCAGCGCTGGGGCTGAGCAGGCTCATGTTCGTGGTTGACTGGAACCAGAAGCGCATGGGAATGGGCCTCCAACCCGGTGCTCGACCACTCTCGCTTCAACGAGATAATCGTGCCGAGCCTGCGCTTGTACAAGTAGGCGCAGAGCCACTACCCCACACGGCGGTCGCTCACCTCGCGGACGCGGCCAGCGCAGCAAGCGCGTCGCCGGTCACGCGGTACGTGGTCCAATCCGCCATCGCGATCGCACCGAGGGACTCATAGAACCGAATGGCGTCGACGTTCCAGTCGAGCACGGCCCATTCCACCCGTCCATACCCCCGCTCACGGGCGGTCCGCGCGAGGTGCGCGAGCAGCTGGCGGCCGAGGCCGGAGCCGCGAAACTCCGGAAAGACGAAGAGATCCTCGAGGTAGAGCCCGGGGCGAGCGAGGAAGGTGGAGTAGCTCCGAAACCAGAGCGCGAAGCCGGCGGGAACGTCGTCGTGGAAAGCGAGGACGACCTCCGCCGCCGGCGTGGGGCCGAAGAGCGACTCGCGCAGGAGCGCCTCGGTGGCCACGCACTGGTGGGCGAGGCGCTCGTACTCGGCCAGCCCGCGAATGCAGCGCAGGATGGTGGGGACGTCGGACGGTGCGGCGGCGCGCAGGGTGAACCGGCGTGACGTGGAGGATGTCATGAGAGGGAGTGAGTGGCGCGCTCGTCGGCGTGGTCGTCGTTCAACTGGCCCGAACCACACGTGACCAGTAGTTTAGCACCTCTCGCCGCAGCCAACCCCAGCCGTAGCCGTGCTCGATATCCCTTCCACCCTGCACGAGCTTCTCGCTGGACGCTACGTCCTGAAGCGCGAGCTCGGCCGTGGTGGCGCCGCCACCGTCTATCTCGCCCACGACGTCAGGCACGAGCGACTCGTGGCGATCAAGGTGCTGCACCCCGAGCTGTCGCATGCGCTCGGAGCGCAGCGGTTCCTGCGCGAGATCAAGCTCACGGCGAGCCTCCAGCATCCGCACATCCTCCCCATTCACGATTCCGGCGAGGCCGAGGAGCAGCTGTACTACGTGATGCCGTACGTGGAGGGTGAGTCGCTGCGGCAGAAGCTCGGCGCCGACAACCGTCTGTCGTTGGAGGAGGCGGTGCGGATCGGGCGCGAGGTGGCGGGCGCGCTGGCGTACGCCCACGAGCGGGGCGTGGTCCACCGCGACATCAAGCCGGAGAACATTCTCTTCTCGGGCGGGCACGCGGTGCTCGCGGACTTCGGCATCGCCCGCGCCATCAACCGCGCGCACGAGAAGATCACGCACCAAGGCACCATCACCGGCACGCCGGCGTACATGAGCCCGGAGCAGGCGCGCGACCGCGCCTTCGACGGACGAAGCGACGTGTATTCCCTGGCCTGCGTGCTGTACGAGGCGATCGCCGGCGTGCCGCCGTTCGTCGGCGGCACGCCGCAGCAGCTTCTCGCCCAGCGCATCGCCAAGACCGCTCCGCTACTGCGCGAGTACCGGCACGACGTACCCACGCCGATCGAGGCAGTGCTGGCGAAGGCGCTGTCCATCTCCCCCGACGATCGCTACGACGACGCGCGCGCGTTCAGCGCGGCGTTGTCGGCGGCGATCGGAAATTCCGGCGAGACCCTCAGCGCCCGCTCCGTTCCGGGCCGGGTGTGGCGAAATCCGCGACTGTGGCTGGCGGGGGCCATCGTGCTCGCGGCTGGCGCCTCGGCCACCACTCCGAGTATCCGCCATCAGATCGGACTGTTGGCCAGCCGAGTTGACACGGCGCAGTACGCGATCGTGCCGTTTCAGTATGTAGGCACGCAGGCGCCGTCCAACGACCTGGAGCCGGTATCGCAGGGCTTGTACGCCGCGATGCGCGAATGGAATGGGCTCAAGCTCGCGAGCGACGTGAGCGTGCTGGACCTGATGCAGAAGGGACCCGAGATCTCGCTCGACGGGATGCGCGACGTGGCGCGAGGGGTGCGTGCGGGCAAGCTCGTGTGGGGTCGCGTGTGGCTCACTCGCGACTCCGCGCGCGTGCGAGCCGCGCTCTACGATGCCGTCGACGGCACCTCGCTTCGCGAGGTCACGGTGAGCGGGCCGCGAAGTGTGCTGCTGGCGGGTGGCGGTGGTCTGAGCGGGCTGGCGGCCGAGCTGCTTCGCCTCGACGGCGTGCGTGGCCCGCTCGACAATGGTGACGTCGGTACGCGTTCGCTGCCGGCTTGGCGCGCCTACGAGGAAGGACAGCGCGCCCTCGCGACGTGGCGCGTGCCGGCCGCGATCGCGGCGTTACAGCGCGCGGTAGCGGCAGATCCCGCGTTCGCGCAGGCGCACCTGTGGCTGGGGCAGCTGCTCGTGTGGCGCGCTGCCCCGGCCGCCGAGTGGGGACCGCATGTGAGCGTGGCGGCGCGGAGGCGCCCGTTGCTCAGCCCGCGCGAGGCATCGCTCTCCAGCGCGCTGCAGGCCATGCAGCAAGGCGACATGGGTGGCGCCTGCCGCGCGTATGCCACCATGCGCCGCGCCGACTCGCTCGACGTGAGCGCGTGGCTCGGGCTGGCGTACTGCGAAGGGTTGAACCGTCGCGTCATCCGCAGCCCGCACAGCACTACGGGGTGGGCGTTCGAGGGCAACGCCGCCGCCGCGCAGCGCGCGTATGCACAGGCCGTGCGCCTCGTGCCCGCGGCATTCGGCGCGTTCACCTTCGACGTCATCAACCGGATCTTCATCGTCGAGTCGAGCCGGCTGCGCTTCGGGAGGGCCGATGACAGCACGGCGTATCTCGCCTATCCAGATCTGGTCGCCGATACGCTCGCATTCGTGCCGCATCCCATGATGGGGTTCGGCACCACCCCAACCGAAGTCTTCGCACCACACTACGACCTCGCGCTCTCGCGCACGCGCGAGACGCTGCTCGGTCTCCTCAGCACGCTCATCCAGCGCCTGCCCGATGACCCCGACGCGTTCGAGGCGCTCGCGCAGGTCCTCGAGCTGCGGGACGAGATCACCGGAACGCCGAATGGCGGGTATTCCGCGCTCAGCGCCCTGGAGCGCGCGAAGATGCTGGCCACGGATTCCACGCAGCGCGCTCGGCTGGGCGCAGCCGACGTGCGGCTCCATCTCAAGCTGGGCGACTTCAGCCGCACCGCGGCACTGGGCGACTCCATCCTGCGTGCGTCGCCGAATGCCGGCGGCGGCGCCGCGCTGTATCTCATGGGGATTGCGGCACTGCTGGGCCGCGAGCACGAGGCAGTGAACTACCTGAGGCGAAGCGGCGCCTCCATGAGTGATGGAGGGCTCATGATGCAGGCCGCCGGCTCCACACGGGGCGGCGGCGCTCCGCTGCTCGAGGAGGTGTCGGCTGCCTTCTTCATGCGCACCGCACTCGGCGTGTGCGACGACTCCGTGCGCGTTCTGCGGTCGCGGTTGGCGACGCTCCTGGACAGCTACGTGAACGCCGGGAGCCGCGCCATCGTGCGCGACGCCATGATGCGGCGTCCGCTCATCTTCGCGGTCGGCTGTTTCGGCCCGGCGGCGACTCTGGAGACCGCGCCCCCCGGACTGCCGATCACACCGGTCCTGCATTCGGTCGCGCGCAACGATCTCGCGGGCGCGCGCCGACAGCTCGATTCGCTCCAGCGCGGCCGACGTTTGCTCCGCCCCGGCGAGTACTCGCTGGACTACACATTGGCGGAAGCCTGGGCGCGCGCGGCGCTCGGCGACAGCGCGGCGGCGATCCGACAGCTCGATCTCACCCTGACGGCGCTCCCGACGCTCGTCTCGCACATCGTGTTCGAGCCGGGGATGGCTGCCGCCGTCGGGCGCAGCATGGTGATGCGCGCGGAGCTGGCCGCGAAGCAGGGCGATCGCGGCACGGCGGCGCTCTGGGCCGGCCGAGTGCTCACCCTCTGGGGGCATACCGACCCGTCGCTGGCGCCCACGCTCGCCCGCATGAAGCAGCTCGCCGGACAGGAGCACTAGATCGTCCTGTTCCGCCGGCGCCTCGCGCCGCCCGTTCCATAACCGCAATCAATTAAGGAGGAGCCGTGAGCCGGATCCCGCGACGCCGCGTCCGTCATGCAGCCATTGGTCTCATCATCCTCGCTGCCGCGTGCGCCAGGAAGGACAGTGCGCCCTCTGCCGACAGCGGAGCAGCCCCGGCGCCCCATTCGGCCGCCGCACTCCGCTCGACGAAATCGGCGCAGGGCAGCCCCGTGTTCCCCGGCGCGCTCGCCAAGCCGATCGACTCCTACAGCGGCGACGAGTTCTACGCCTTCACCACGCAGCTCACCTATGCAGGCAGCCACGAGCGCGAGCGCGACTGCAAGAACGCGAGCGGCTGCGGTGGCGCGAAGCCAACGAAGAAGACGAAGGTGCAGGTGAGCGCCGTGGCGACGCAGGATTCGCTCGCCGAGAGCAACGTGCCGGAGTTCGGTGTCGTCTATGCGCGCGCGATCAACAAGGGTGCCGAGGAGGAAGCGCGCTACGGCTTCCGGGCGGACAAGAACGTCCGCTACTACGTGATCGTTCAGCGCGATAGCACGGGCGGGATGCGCTGGCGGATCGAGGAGCTCGTTACCCTGGCGCCGAGACGCCACACCCAGGTTGCCTCGGGCAAGCTCCAGCCGTGCGGCCATGCGTGGACACCCGGCGCCCGCGCGGATTTCAAGACCTGCAACGCACCGGAGCGCGGCGACACCGTCGTCACCATGGGATTGCTGCTGCAGGGTTCCGACAGGGATCCGATCTGGTTCGGCTGCGCGCAGGGCTGCTGCACCGTCGGCCCCTGACGTAGCCGATCGGGGTCGCTAAATGCCGTAGCGGTCGCGCAGGATCGCGAGATGATGCCGGGCGTGGCCGGCGGTGATGTACGCGAGTGCGCGTACACTCGCCGGCCGGCCGCTCACGGTGCCGGTGCGCGTCCATGCCTCCTCGGGAAAGGAGGCGAACATCCGGACCGTGCTCTCGCGCACGGCGCGCAGCTCGTCCACGAGATCGGCCACCGTGCGCGCGTCCGAGCCGGCCACGCGTACGTACTCGTTCTCCTCGAACGCCGGCAGCGGCGTGGAATCTCCGCGCGCCAGACGCAGCGCACGATAGGTGAAGATCCGCTCGGCATCGATCACGTGCCCGATCAGCTCACGAATGGACCACTTCCCGTCGGCGTAGCGGAAGCCGCCGCGCGACTCGGGGATCGCCGAGAGCGCCGCGGTGATCTCCTGGCCACTGTTGCGTAGCGCGCTCACTACGTCCGCTTCCGGGACGGCGGCCACATAGTTGGCATAGAACGGCGCGTACTCGGTCGCGTCGGGACGTGCGCTCTGCATCGTGACGGCCATCGTTACCTCCGGTTGTGTCAGCGCGCGGTGGCCAGCTCGGGCTGTGGCTCGCGCCGCCAGACGAGCAGGAACGCGCCCACCAGGGCGACGCACAGCGCGATCACCTGCGCCGAGGTCACGGGCCCGATCATGTCGCTCTTGGCGCGAAAGAACTCCACCACGAACCGCTCGGTTCCCGCGAGCAGGCAGTACATCCCGAACAACCAGCCCGACTTCTGCCGATGATGCCGCAGCCGCCACAGTACCGCGAACATCACGAAACCCAGGACGACCTCGAGCAACTGGGTGGGATACACGCTCACGACGGCGTCCGGCGGCATCGTGGCCGGCAGATCGGCGCGATAGATCTGCCGCATCACCTGCGCGGTCGTCGGCGGCAATCCTTGAGGAAAGCTCACGGCAAGCCAGCCGTTCCACAGGCGGCCGTAGTCGTCGCCAACCGCCCAGCACCCGGTTCGCCCGATGGCGTACCCCGCCGCGATGCCGGCCGCGGCGCCATCGGCGATGCGCAGAAAGCTCTGCTTCCGCCACCGGATGACGATCACGCACGCCGCCACCGCCCCGATGAATCCCCCCCAGAACACCAGCCCGCCGGTGCTCCAGAGCACGCTCACGCTCCCGACGAGAATCGCGTAATAGACCTTCGCGCCAATGATCGTCCCGACGAGCGCGGCGAACGTGACGTCGTTCATCACCTCGGGGTCGTCGCCGCGCTGTTGCAGCACCATCTGGGAGACCCAGTGCGCCACCCCGAACGCCAGCATCATGGCGAAGCCGAAGCCGGTGAGATGGAGGAAGCCGAGGTGGAAGTCGGCCGGGTGGTGCACGATCGGAGAGGTCATTGCCTATTGGTTCCTGCGCGATTGCACGCGCGTCTTGGTCCAGACGACGATGGAGCTGCAGTTCTGACCTGGCGTGGAGAACTCCGCGGGCATGGACGTCCCATTATAGACTTCCACCGCCGCCACCTCGTTCGGGCGCACGAAGGTATCGAGGTCGCCCGGCTCGAGCTGCTGCCACTTGGCGCCATCCACGAAGACGGTGACGCATCCACCCATCGCACCGCGCGATGGCGTGAGCATGGCCTGGCCGTTCTGCTCCTGCACGCGAATGCCCGGCACCGTGCGCATCACGTCGGTGAACCTGAGCGCATTGCGCTTCTCCAGCTGCTCGGGGCCGAGAAAATACCCGCCCGCCGAGTTACGCTTCCGATCCAGGAACCCGACCCTCTGGAGTCCCTGTTCGCGCACCGCGACCACTTCGACGGCGGAGAGCTCGGGCACGAAGGCGCCGAGCTTCACGGCGACCCTGGCCGGCGCGCGGCTCGAGAGGTCCACGGGCACCTCGGTAGGTGTGTAGCCGATCTGCCGCACGACGAGCGCCTGCGTGCCCGCCGGCAGCGAGTCGAGGACGAAATCGCCATTGGCCTTCGTGAGCGTCGCGGCACTCGTCCCCATGAGTCCCACGCGCGCGCCGGCGACCGGCGCGCCGTTCTTGTTGGTGACCTTGCCGAAGACGCGTGCCGAGCCGCGCGCCACCGGCCGCACGGCGCCGGTGCTGTCCCGACTGGCCACCGCCGGCAGCGCCGCGACGCTCATGCTGCGCAGCGCGAGTAATCCATCCTCCTGCGTGACTGGCACCTCGGCCGTGGCTCCGCCGTCTTTGCGCTGCGCCTGAAGCTTCCCCTCGTACTTCTCCGGGAGGCCGCACAACCGATAGGTGCCGTCGGCACCCACCGTCGCCTCGCGGACCCGTGGCGGCTTCTTGGTGACGCGAAGCTGCGCGGGAAGCCCGGGTGGATCCGGATCATACCACACGAACGACACGCGCGCGCCGACCGCGGCGGAGTCGCTGTCGGGCTCGCGCACGCGTCCCACGAGCGCGCCGGGCCCGAGCGCGCGTCGCGCGGCGGGACAGAACAGGTTCGCGAGAAAGCCGGAGGAGGGCACGGCGATCACCGCCCGCGTCACCTGATTGACCGCGATCTCCATCGGCGGCGTGACGAGCGAAATACCCAGCGTATCGATCATGGGATGGTCCACGACGACCCGATACGCGCCGGGCTTGATGCTGTCCACGAGGAATCGCCCGAGCGAGTCGGTGATGCCCAGGCGGCCGGAGCCCTCGAGCTCGATGAGCGCCCCGACCAGCGGCTCACCATGCACGCTGTCGATCGCGACGCCCTGGAAATAGCCTGTCGTCGGCGGCGCCGGCGGCGCAACTTGGGGCGTGGGCTGGGACTTGGCCGGCGCCCCCTTTACGGGAGCGCGCGGCGTCGGCTTCTGGGCCGCGATCGGGGCGGCGAGCAGGAGCACGCCCGCGGCGGAAATGAGGAAGCGTGGCAGACGCATGGATTGAATATAGGCCGGAGACACCGCTCTACCCGTGAATCCCCCCCGTGGGTCCGTTCGTACGGGGGTTGCACCTCTCACCTGGAGACCCCACCAATGCGCCTTCGTCAATCAGCGCTCCTCTTCGTGCTCGGCACCGCGCCCCTCGCGGCGGCGTCCGCGCAGACCGCCCAGAGCGGTGCGCCGGCGGCTCGCCCCCGCCCTGCCCAGCTGCCTGCCGACTCGCTCGAGCGCGCGCGCAAATACACGCTCTGGCTCTATACGAACCAGTCGGACAGCCTGTTCGCCGCCCTCGATTCGGCGTCGCGCGCGGACGCCGGCTCGGCCAAAGGGGTGGAGAACTGGGTCGCCGGCCTGGCCACCTTTGCGGGGACCGAGGAGAGCCTGGTGAACGAGCGGTGGGTGACGCGAAACGGCCGCCGCCAGTATTGGCGCACGGGGAAGTTCACCGGCTACCCCGAGCCCGTGCAGGTCCGGTGGGTCCTCACCGCGAAGGGCGAGATCGGTGGGCTCGGCATGAATCCGGCGAGCTCGGCGCCCCCGATCGATCCTCCCTGAGCTCGCTCGCGGGCCCTCTGCGCGGGAACGAATACTGCCCTTACGGGAGGCTCACACCGCACGGAGCACACTGCAATGGGCGCCAAGCCGAGCAACAACCTCAAGAGTGATCGTCCCGAGTCCGGAGGCGCGGACAAGGACATGGCACGAGAGAAGTCAGGGCTCCTCGATCGCGACAAGGAGAAGTTCGCGGTGGAGCAGCAGAAGAAGTTCGCCGACGAGCAGGCAAGGCAGCGCGAAGCAGCGGACGACACCGCGCCCACGTGGCCGAACGACTTCTCCGTCGGGAGCCCGCGCAATCCGGATCCACACAGCAAATAGCCGCGCGAGAGCGCGGCGGATTCCCTCGTGAAGCCCCGCGCATCGCGCGGGGCTTCGTCTTTCAGCGCCCTCGTGGCGGGACAGACCGGTCTGGCGGCGGCGCCACGAACCCGCTGAAATGTCCCGTGTGCCGGAAACTCTGGGTGTGGCGGTGGTTGTCGTCGCCTTCGAGCGGTGCCTCCTCGATATCACTCAGTCGCGACACGTCGATGCTGATCGTGCCGTCGGGACCGACGGGATTGTAGATGTTCGCGAACCGCGAGCCGAACACGATCTCCGCCGGCTTGTAGCTCGAGCGCGCGTGCACCATTTGCGAGAAGGTCTCGTCGATGCCGCCCATCAGGATGTCGAACTCCGCATCGTGCTCCACGAGCTCGGCGTGCGTGACTCCCCAGAGCGGGCTCGACTCGTCGATCGGGTGCACGATGGTCCAGCTCAAGGGAAAGAACACGACCTTCGTGCGCTCGAGCTTGAGCTGATCGTACCGCCGAGTCATGCCGTCGAGGCGGCTGTAGAGCACCTTGGCCTCCAGCTCCATGAGCTGGTTGCTGCGCGCGTTGGCGATGCGGAATTCGAACGCGGTGATGCCCTGATATGGTGCGATGACGGCGACGTCGCTGAACATGAGCGCAGCCGTCGGGCGCGCGAACCGCGCGAACACGAGTCCCGTGAGAAGCGCCACGAACAGCAGTCCGATCAGGGACTCAATCGTGACCAGCACGTTCGCCAGCCGGCCAACCGGGTAGACGTTGCCGTAGCCGATGGTGGCGAAGGTATCGACGCTGAAGAAGAACGCGCGCAGAAAGCGTCCGCCCAGCTGCCCCTCAGGCTGGCCCGCCAGCGCGCCGCGTCCGCAGAGCACGAATGCCCAGGCGAACAGCGCGTTGACGGCCAGGTACGCGGCCCCCACGATGCCCAGGAAGCCGGGCCACGTCATGGTGAGCAGCGCGTGATAGCCGTTCAGATACGAGAGCGCCGGAAACCCGTCCCGCCGCGATGTGAAGCTGCCGTCCCGATTGATCAACCGGCGCTGCCGCGCTCCGCCGACGATGGACCCGAAACCGAGGTCCCTGGGTTCATCCAATGAGCCCGGCGGCGGCGAAACAGCCGTCATGTCGGAAACATCTGAATCGGGCGTATCGCGTTGTGTCACATCGAGAAGCTAGCGCTCTCGGCGCGCTTGCGTCAAACGTCTGCACACCGGCAGCTTTCGTACGGAGCGATGCCCACGCAACGCCCCACACCATGACTCAACCCAGTCCTTTGCGCACTGCGCACGAGCCGTCCATGCCGCGCCCGCGACTGACCGTCGCGTGGCTCGCGTTCGGCTATGCCGCAGTGTATCTCGCGTGGACCCAGGCAGGAGACGTGAGCGACCGGATGCGGGCAGTCGCGAGCGAAGCGGTGTTCCTGCCGCTCTGCGCGCTGCTCTCGGTGCTCTTCTTCCTCGCCGCGCGCCGAGACGAGTCGAGCGTGGCCATGCGCCGCGCGCTCAGGTGCCTTTCGGCCGCGTCGGCGCTGACCGCGGCGGGTAACGTCGTGACGTTCTCCGCCGTCCTCACGCGACAGCCCGTCACCGCCGGCTCCCTGGCCGACCTGTTCTTCATCCTCGGCTATCCGCTCACGATGACGGCCTTCCTGTCCATCCCCGTCGGACAGCGGCGCATGGATCGGTGGAAGCTGCTCTGCGATGCGGGAGTGGTGCTGTCGTTCGCCGGGCTCGCCCTCTGGTACTTCGTGCTGCGTCCGATCGCCGCCGCCACGACGAGCCCGAGCGCCTTGGCCCTGGCACTGCTCTATCCGCTTGCCGACGTGCTGCTGCTCGTCGGCATCGTGACGATCGTGCTGCGGCGCCCCGCCGAGGATCACCGCGGCGCAATCGTGTGGCTCGGCGTCAGCACCGCGCTGCTGGTGTTGAGCGACGTGGTGTTCAACCTCGGCATCCTGCAGACGGGACAACGCGCGCGGCTCGGTACCGATGCGCTGTATCTCGCGACGTACCTGTCGCTCCTGGTGAGCGCCGAGCTGTTTCTGCGCCATCCGGCGTCGCGTGGTCCGGCGCCTCAGCACCCGCGGTTCGCGCGCGCCGCGTCGGCGCTTCCCTTCGTGGCCGCCGGCGCGACGTACGCACTCCTCTGCGTCATCGCCTTCCGCCAATGGGTCGAGCCTCTCAGCGGCGCCGCCCTCGGCGCGGTGGCCGTGTCCATCTTCCTCGGCGCGCGGCAGCTGCTCGCCTTCCGTCAGAATGCGGCGCGCGTGGCGGAGGCCGCGGTGCGCGCGAGCGAGGCGCGCTTCCGGTCGCTGGTGCAGCACTCGTCCGATCTGATCTTCGTGATCGGGGCGGACGGTGTCATCCAGTTCGCCAGCTCGTCGGCCACTCGCCTGCTGGGCTACGAGCCCGACGCGCTCGTGGGCGTCGAGCTGATCGCGCTGGCGCATCCAGATGATGCGGAGGTGGTCTCGTCGTTCGTGCGCCACACCGCGCTGGTGGAAGGCATGTCGCCGCCGGCGGAGTGGCGCCTGCGTGGTGCGGACAGCGTGGTGCAGGTAGAGGCCGTGGGCAGCAACCGGCTCGCCGACGAAGCGGTGCGTGGTCTCGTCGTGAACGCCCGCGACGTGGGGGAGCGCAAGGCGCTGCTGGATCAGCTCGCGCACCAGGCATTTCACGATCCGCTCACCGGCCTGGCGAATCGTGCGCTGTTCTACGATCGTGTATCGCACGCACTCGAGCTGGCGCACCGGCAGAATCGCGCCGTCAGCATTCTCTTTCTCGACCTGGACCGCTTCAAGGAGATCAACGACACGCTCGGCCACGCCGAGGGCGATCACCTGCTCCGCATGATCGCCGCGCGCCTGCGCGCCTGCGCGCGGGCTACCGACACCGTCGCTCGGCTGGGTGGCGACGAGTTCGCCGTGCTGGTCGAAGACTCCACTGCCCCGGGCAGCGCCGAGCGCCTCGTGGAGCGCATCCGCGAGCAGATGACCTTCCCGTTCACCCTCGCCGGCCGTGACGTGCACATCTCGGCGAGCATCGGCAGTGCGGCTGCGACCGGCGGCGGCGTGGATGAAGTGCTTCGGCACGCCGACCTGGCGATGTACGTCGCGAAGCGCACCGAAAAGGGGAGCCACCGGGCGTTCGAGGGGACGATGCTGGGGTGAGGGGAGGGTCTCACGGAAGTTCAAGGCACCGGCGCCGGCCTCGGCTCGACCTTCACCACCCAGAGCCCGTTGTTGTAGTCGTTCACGTAGGCCAGCCCATCCTTCGGGTTCACGACCACCCCCCACGTGAAGGCGGCATTCTTCGTCACGCCTTCCATGTCCGCCGTGTTGAGATGCGCGATCTCGCGGCCCTGCGCGCGGAGGTCGCCGCGCAGCTCGCCGGAGATGTCGAACACGCGGAAGCCGCCGTCGTACGCGCCCATGTACAGCGTGTCGCCCGCGACCCAGACGTTGTGTACGCCGCCATATTCGGGTGTATACGACGCCACGACGTGCGGATTCCTGATGTCCTTCACGTCCACGACCTGGAGCGTGCCGTACATCCGGCTCGCGGCGGCGTCCTTGGCGCCGGCCACGTTTCCGTTGCGATATACCTCGTCGGCGATGAAGACGTAGTCCTTGTGCCGCCACGCCGTGTGCGTGCCGCGGGTGAATCCCGGGCCGCTCACCGCTTCCACTTCGCGATACAGCTTGTCGAGGTCGTACTTGTACTGCGACACGAGCTTCGGGTTCGACGGCGATCCGCCGGCGATTCCATTGCCCACGTCCAGGATCACGAGACCGTCGTTCCAGTACGAGCCGTAGAGCAGCCCGTCGCGCACGTCGATGTCGTGGACGTACCGGCCGCTCGCGTCGGAGCCCGGCGTCTTCCACGTGCCGACCTGTCTGGGATGCGCCGGATCGTTGATGTCGATCACGTGGATCGCGCCGGTGCCATCGTTGGTGAGATACACGTGCGTACCGAACTTCGGCTGCTTGTAGACGTACGCCGAGTGCACGCCGGCCGTCACGCCGTCGGTGAACTCGCTGATGGCCTTTGGGTGCAGGGGATCGCGCGTGTCGGCGATCACGATGCCGTTCTTGCGATCGGCCGCGCCCTCGCGCGTGAACACCATGTAGTTGCCGTCCGGCGTCGTCATCATGTCGTTGACGAGACGCGTGTTGGCCTGGATGGAGTCCACGATCGCCGGATGCGCCGGGTCGGTGATGTCGATCGCGTACACGCGGTCACCGCCCCCATGCGTGCCGAGGTACGCGACCTTGCCGTTCGGGTGGATCCACACCTCGCTCGTCGTGAACGCGGTGCGCGGCACGCGTCCGACCACGCGCACGGGACGTCGCACGTCACGCGCTTCCACTTTCACCACGGCGTCGCTCGAGCGGGCGCCATAGCTCGCCGTCACCACGTAGGTGCCGGGCTCGTAGGCGACGAAGGCGCCGTCCGGCTCGATCTGTCCGCGGCCGGGCGCAAAGCTCCACGTCGGCGTCAGTCCGGCGAGCGGCCTGCCGGCGGCATCCTTGGGCGCCGCGCTGAAGCGCACCACGTCACCCGTCCGCGCAGACAGGGTGCGCGGCGTGAGCGCGACGTCGGCGATCGTGTTCGGCACCACCGTGGTCGACACGCTCTGGCTCGCGCCCTGGTCGGTCGCCGTGATCACGGCGCGACCCGGCGCAACTGCCGTCAGCATGCCGTCGGCGTCCACCGTGAGCGCCGCCGGCATGCTGGACGTCCACTGAATCACGTCGCTCTCGCGGCGATCGCTGGCGGCGGTGTAGACCTCCGCCGTCACCCGCGCGCGCTGTCCCGCGACGAGCCGCTGCGGCACTGCGCCGAGCTGGATGCGTGCCGGCGCGTCCGGTACCATCACGACCTCGAACTTCTTCACGACCGGGCGATAGCCGGGAATCATCGAGATCACGGATCCCACCAGCTTGCCTGTCCCACGTGCGATCACTTTGCCGGCGGAATCGAGATGGCCCGCGTTCGACTCGGCGCCGGCAAAGCGCAGCGCGGCGTGGTCCACGCGGTTGCCGTTGGCGTCGTACGCCACGGCGGACAGCTGGATGGAGTCGCTCGCCCCGACGATCAGGCGGCTGGGTGAGAGCGCGATGCGGGCTACTGGTGACTGCTTCAGCCCGGGCAACGACGGCTGTTGCGTGTGGCCGAGCTGCGGGAGCGCGGCGAGAACGGCGAATACGGCGAAGGTGCGCATGGGAGAGTGACGGGTTGTTTCGTGAGACCGGGAGGCGGTGTAACGTGGAGGGGTCCGCTCGGAGCCGCTAGTCGTAGGCGATACGCCTTGCGCCGGCGCCGGGTTTCGTCACTTCTTCCCCTCATGCCGCGCACCGCCGCTCCCGTTCCGGCTCCCGACCTCGATCCCGCGCACGATCCCGGCTTCGCGTCGGCCAGTGAGCGCGCCGAGCGCGCGCTCGCCGAGACGAACCCGGAATCGGTCGGGCGGCCGATCTGGCGTGGGGGTGAGATTCGCGTGGGAACCGCCTCGTGGACCGATCCCACGATGGTGCGGGGGAACGTCTTCTACCCGCGCGGCGTCTCCTCGTCCGAGAACCGGCTCCGCTACTACGCGGAGCAGTTCTCCGTCGTGGAGGTGGACTCCAGCTACTACTCGCTGCCGGAGCGCGCGATCGCCCGCCTCTGGGCCGACCGAACGCCCCCCGGCTTCAGCTTCCACGTGAAGGCGCACGCGCTCATGACCGGTCAGCCCACGGAGGTGTCTCGCCTGCCGGAAGGTCTCGTCAATGCATTGCCAAAGGGCCTCGCCGAGAAGTCGAAGATCTACGCGAAGGATCTCCCGCTCGAGCTGCTCGACGCGGTCTGGACGCACTTCCTCGACGCCATCTCGCCGCTCCAGGAGTCGGGCAAGCTCGGCGGCCTCCTGCTCCAGTATCCTCGCTGGTTTCTCCCGACACCGGAGAACAAGGATCTGCTCGCGGAGTCTGCGGCGCGACTCGCCGGCATCCCCGCCACCGTCGAGTTCCGCAACCAGCTCTGGTTCAAGAGCGCGCAGTCGGCGGGCTGGACGCTCGACATGCTGCGCGATCTCGGATTGACGCACGTGATCGTCGATGGCCCGCAGGGCCTCGAGAGCAGCGTTCCCATGGTGCCGGCGGTGACGACGCCGCAGCTCGCGATGGTGCGCCTGCATGGTCGGCGGTCCGCAACATGGGAGGCGCCGAAGGTGCCGACCGTCGAGCGGTACCGGTACTTCTATTCGCCCGAGGAGATCGCGGGGTGGATGCCGATGATCGAGTCCGCGGCCAGCGAGGCGGCGCGCACGATCGTGTTCTTCAACAACTGCTATGGCAACTACGGCGCGACCAACGCGCGCGAGCTCGTGGCGCGGCTTGCCCCTGCCCCCTGAATCCTCGACTCACAGCACGGCCGACCGCCTGTGGGCGCGCCAGTACACCACGCCCCCGAGCAGGACGAATCCCAGCGCGCCACCCACCACCTTGATCAGGAACAGCATCGGCTGCGGATCGTCGCCCGGCGGCACCATCGCAACGCCCATCGCGAAGAGAGTGACCGCGAGCCCGCTCCATCCCACCAGCGTGGCCACGATCTTTCCACCGGGCACCCGCACTGCCTCGGGCGGCGCCGGCGTACGGCGGTGGATCAGGAACGAGAGGAAGAGATAGACGTACGGAATGAAGTACACGAGCAGCTGCGTGTCGAGCAGAATCAGGTACGCCTTCTCCACCGTCGTGCCGCGTCCGAGCACGGAGAGCAGAAGGAAGATCGTGGCCAATCCCGCCTGGACGAGAATCGCGACATACGGCGTCTTCCACTTCGGGTGCACGCGCCCGAACGCCGGCGGGAAGTAGCGATCGAGGCCGATCGCGAACGCCACGCGCGCGGGCCCCGTGAGCCAGGCCCCCACTCCGCCGATGTTGCCGAGCGTGTACGCCGCCGCGGCCAGTGGCGCCAGCCACCACAGTGACGGGCTGATGTCGCGCGCACCGGCGGCGGTCGCCTGGAGAAAGCCGGAGACGATGTTGATCTCGCCCACCGGGATGAGCCAGAGCAGCGCCCCGGTGCCGAGGATGTAGACGAGCGCCACGAGCGGCGCGGAGATCAGGATCGCGCGCGGCAGCGTTCGTCGAGGATCGCGCACTTCACCGCCCATCGCGCTCGACAGCTCGAGGCCGGCAAAGGCGAACGCGATGGACGCCCAGAGATTGAGTCCGGCGTAATGCCGCAGGTCGGGGACGATGTTCTCGCGCGTGATCGGATTCGCCGACGGATGTCCCGTGAAAGCGGCAAAGGCCCCCAGCGCGATGAGGATCATGCCGGGGACGTACGTCCCCACGCCGCCCGCGTTCTGGAGCCACTTCCCGGTGCCCACACCGATGACGTTCAGCAGCACCGCGAGCCACAGGCAGAACAGCGTGGCGGTGAGCACGTAGGTCCAGTTGTTCGCGACGCCGCTCTCGCCCTTCCCGACCACGAAGGTGGCGATGACCGCGGCGGAGATCAGCAGATTGGGATAGTAGAGGACGTTGCAGATCCAGTAGCACCAGCCGCACAGGTACCCGTGCTTCTCGCCGAGCGCGCGCTTGGTCCACTGGTAGATGCCGCCTTCCTGCGGGAAGCGCGACGACAGCTCGGTGACCACGAGCCCCTGCGGAATGAAGAAGAACACCGCCGCGAGCACCCACAACGCGAGCGCGCTCGGCCCCGCCTTGCCGGCGGTCGCGAGCCACCGCAGACCCACGACGGCCGCAAGGTTGAAGAGGACGAGATCTCGCAGGCCCAGCGCGCGAGGGAGCGCGCTCTCCGGACCCGCGTCGACCGGGAGAGCGGCGGCGGGGGCACGACGCGAGACGTCGGTCATTCGCGGGTGGTTAGAGGCGGAACAGGTAGCTGGCCTTCACGAAGAAGGTGTCGTCGGTGCGATTGTACCCATTGAACCGGATGCTGCTGGGGAACTCGAAGGGCTGCGCCAGCGGCCGCGTATCGGCGTAGCCTGCCCCATAGCCAAGGAAGAGCACCGTGCCCGGATTCGGCTGATAGGAGAACAGGAAGTCTCCACGGAAGGTGCTGTTCTGACAAGCCACCGTCACCTGGTACACGTTGCCCGCGCACTGGTCGTACGCGATGATCGGACGTCCGGTGGTTGCTTCGTCGCGCAGCGCATCGCGGTAGAAGGAGTCGTACTCGCCGACGAGACGCACGAAGACCGGCCGCGCGATCTGATACTCCACCTTGAGCCGCGGAATGCGGTTGTTGGCGACGATGCTCCCATCGCTGCGGCGGTTGAAGCTCTGCATGTTGTAGGTCGCGTTCACGCGGAGCTTGTCGGTCGGCCGGATGGTGAGCCCGTACTGCCCGATCACGATGTTCGACGGCGCCCACTCGTAGAAGTTCTCGTCGCGGCCGTAGAGATAGAAGAAGTTGAATGAGACGGGCAGGCCCGGCGGCGTGTTGAGCGAGAAGAACGGCTCGCTGTTGCCGATGCGCGGCATGCCGGTGAAGGCCAGCGTATCGCCATTGATGCCGAGCACGCGAAAGGTGGAGTACAGCGCCGGGTCGAAGCCGAAGGTCTCGACGAAGTAGCCCGTGCCCACGTTCCATCCGCCGCGCAGCGTCGCGTTGAGGTTGAGGTGCAGCTTCTTCTCGATCGCGTCGTCCTGGTGCACGAAGCTCCGGTACCGCCACGTGCTGAAGTAGGCGGGGTTGAACGTCACCGCCTCGAACAAGGCGCCCGGACGGCCGAACCAGGTATAGCGCTGGTCGATCGTGCCGTTCACCACCCCGCCGCGACTGATGAAGCCGCTCAGCGCGCGGAAGTCCTCGTGCACGCCGTCGAGCGCATAGCTGAACGCGAGGTGCTTGCCGTTGCGATTCACTCCGGCGTGCCACAGCGGCGCGTTCAGCACTCGCCCGTCCGGCTGCCGGGTGAAGCTGGCCGC
>JBJMNM010000620.1:0-2821 GCA_045804305.1 Gemmatimonadaceae bacterium
CGCGCACGCGTGGAGCACGGCGACGGGCTGCGCGAAAAGGAGGATCGCGGCTACCGGGCGCTGCGCCGCGTGCTGCGGAATCCACTCGCGATCCGCGCCTTTCGCGCGCTGCACCCGGATTGGGCCACGCGGCTCGCCATGGGCAGCTCGCAGACGAGCCGCAACTATCAACCGCGCGACGAGGGTCGGGGACTGCGGGCGGTCGCGGCGGCCGCGCTCGCGGCCGAGCCGTCGCTCGAGCTGTTGATCTACGGACACTCACACGTCGCCGCGCTCGAGCGCATGCCGAGCGGCAACGTGTACGCGAATGCGGGGAGCTGGCTGGATGCGCCGACCTATCTACTCGCGACGCCCGAGCGCATTGCTCTGCGCGAGTGGGGCGGGCGCGGGTCAGCCGAAGGTCTTGATCTCCACGTGCTCGATCGTGTCGCCGAAAAAGCGTTGACCTAGCGTGAGGAACTGCTGCTGGTCGTCGGAGGCGACGAACCGATAGCTGCCATCGCCGCTCTCTGCGGCGAGCGAGTGCTCGGCGAGCATGCGACGCGTGTCGGCGGCGGTCTCTTCGGCGCTGTCGATCAACCGGACGCCGGGGCCGACGATGTCGGCAATCAGCGGCTTGAGCAGCGGGTAATGCGTGCACCCGAGCACGAGCGTATCCACCTCGTCGCCCATGAAGGGCGCGAGGTACTCGCGTGCGATCGAGCGCGTGGCCTCATGCTCAGTCCATCCTTCCTCTACGAGGGGCACGAAGAGGGGGCATGCGAGGGCCGTGACGTGCGCGTCCGGGGCCTCGGCGTGAATGGCGCGCACGTACGCGCCCGACTTGATGGTGCCATTGGTGGCGATGACGCCGATGTGTCCCGTACGCGACGCACGCACCGCGGCGCGCGCGCCGGGCTCCACGACGCCGATCACCGGCACCTCGAGCTCGTCGCGCAGCGCGGGAAGCGCATGCGCGGTAGCGGTGTTGCAGGCAACCACGATGGCCTTTACATCCTGCGCGAGAAGCCAGGCGGCGATCTCGCGGCTATAGCGGCGCACCGTCTCGGGCGACTTGGGACCGTACGGCACGCGCGCCGTGTCGCCGAAATAGACGAGGCTCTCGGCCGGCAGCTGGCGCATGATCGCGTGCGCGACGGTGAGTCCGCCCAGCCCCGAGTCGAAGACGCCGATGGGCGCCGACCGATCCGTGCTGCCGCTCACCAGTTGAACCGCGCCGCGAGGATGGTGCCGGACGGCGCGGCCCGCACGGAGACTTGCGTGGGCAGATCCCAGAGGTGCGACGCGACGTACGCGTCGGCGGCGGCGAAGAGGTGGTTGGCGATGAGGAAGGCGACCCAGTCTTCGACGTGCCCGCGGCGAATGTCGATGAGTCCGTCCGAATAGAAGGAGGCATGCGTGATCGGCTGCCCGGTGGCGTCGATGCCGATGACGGTGATGGAATCGGTGCGGAGCCGGCGCGCCTCGTTGAGGTCAGCCTTCGACTCGCGAAGCATGGCGATGGCGATCGACTCGGACAGCACGAAGATCGCGCCGGCGGTCGGTCTGCCCAGCACGGACTGGGAATACCCCGGCAGCAGGAGCGAGTAGAGGAAGGCGCGGCGCGGCGAGAGCGGCGGCGCGGGCACGGGCTTGTTCGACGTGTCCACGGTGGCCTGTCGCGGCGCGACGCGGGCGCTGTCGACGCGCTGCGCACGAGCCGGCAGCGAGGCCGCCGCGAGGCAGGCGAGGCTCCCGACGGCGACGCGCAGTCGAATCACGAGAGGAGACCGCAGAGCGCTCACGAGGGCTGGTGGCGAACAAGGGCGTGCGTGCTGGCGGGAGTGCATGGGAATCGAACCCACCCAAGACGCGATGCGCCTCGCAGTCGTTTTGAAGACGACGGGAGCCACCAGGCACCATCCACCCCCAGTGCTCACCCCAACACCAGCAGCACGTTCCCGCGAGGCTCGACCGAGCCGATGACGACGCTCCCGGGGACGGCGGAAAGATACTCGGCGAGCCGAGTGGGCGGCACGGCCAACAACAGCCCGCCCGACGTCTGCGGGTCGAGAGCCAGCGCGACGTCGGCGGGATCGGCGCCCGACCAGTCGATCAGCGGCGCCACGAAGCTCTCGTTGCGCTCGGCGCCACCGGTGCGGATGCCGGCGCGCCATTGGTCGCGCGCACCGGGCAGCTCGGGGAGTGCGCGGGCACGGATGCGCAGCGTGACACCGCTCGCGCGCGCGATGTGCGAGGCGTGACCCAACAGGCCGAACCCGGTGACATCGGTGGCGCAGCGGATTCCGGCGGCGACCGCCGCGCGGCTCGCGATCGCGTTCAATGCCGCCATCGTCGCGTGCAGCGTGGCGCGTCCGGCGTCGTCGAGCCGGTCCTGCTTCGCGGCGGTCGCGAGCAGGCCGGTGCCCAGCGGCTTCGTGAGCACGAGGGCATCCCCGACACTCGCCGTCGCGTTGGTGAGCAGGCGGCGGGGATCGGCCTGCCCCGTGACGCTCAGGCCGAACTTGAGCTCCTCGTCGATGATCGAGTGGCCGCCCACGAGGGTGGCGCCGGCCTCGCGCACCTTGTCCTGTCCGCCGCGGAGGATGTCCGTGAGCACGGACATCGGGAGCGTGCCGACGGGGAAGCCAACGATCGCCAGCGCGGTGAGCGGCTCGCCGCCCATCGCGAAGATATCGGACAGCGCGTTGGCGGCGGCGATCTGCCCGAACTCGTATGGGTCGTCGACGATCGGCGCGAAGAAGTCCACCGTCTGCACGAGCGCGAGATCGTCGCGCAGCAGAAAGACCCCCGCGTCGTCGAAGCTTTCTCGACCGACGAG
>JBJMNM010000621.1:0-5557 GCA_045804305.1 Gemmatimonadaceae bacterium
CGCATCATCTCGATCGTGCTGCGCGCGATGTCGCGGCCGCTGAGCCAGATCATGCCGCGGATCCACGCCGGCATGGGAGACGAATCGAACCGCTCGCCCGGCGCCAGGGCGTTGAAGTCGCCGGCGAGGACGTGGAAGGCGAATGCGTGCTCCTCGCGGATCAGCTGCTCCCGTATGCCGTCGAGCAGGCCGCGCAGCTCCCGTGCGCGCTGACGCTCGCTCCACTTGGAGAACCACGCGCGCAGGTGCAACACGAAGACGCGCGGGAAACCGTCAGCGAGCGATACCTCGAGCAGCGCATGGCGCGTGCGCGGCGGATGGCGCCATCCGTGGTCGAGCACGGGGATCCGGCTGAGGAATCCGGTGGAGTGCAATCGTCGCGCGCCGCAGAACGGGAAGCCGGCCAGGTCGGCGATGCGTTGCACCACAGCCGGCTCACGCGCTTCCTGGAGCGCCACGACGTCCGGGTTTGCCGCCGAGATCACCTCGGCGATCTGCTCGGCGCGGCCCACGCCGCCCTCGCGGATGTTGTAGGTGAGGAATCGCACGCTCAGGCGTCGTCGTCGTCCGGCTTCTTCAGCAGCACGAGATACGGCTGATCCATCACCACGTCGCGCAGGTACTGCACGAGCGACGTGGTGGCCTGGAGATTCACCGGGCGGCTCGTCATCGAGCAGAGCCGCTTGCGGAGTGCGCCGAGTGCCGGCGACGCGAACGGATGCGCCTCGCTGAGCGGCACGGAATGGATCTCGGGGATGTGAAATTCGCGGAACAGCGACACCATCCCGCCGCCGACGAACGTCACGTCGAGATCGCTCGTGCCGGGCCCCTCGGCGTCGAACGCCTCGTGCGATCCCCACTTGTGGCCAGTGACCGAGCTTCCGCGAAGGATCACTTCGACGCCGGCCGGTGTCGCGTCGCTGAGCGCGCGCACGAACTCGTCGAACTGTCGCGAGTCGCCGCCGAAGGCGAGCCGGATCACTCGCTCGCGAATGCTCTGCTGACTCTCGGCGTCCGGTTTGTCGGTTCGAGTGCCGACCTCGGAGCCCTCGGGATCGTGACTGGATGCTTCAGCGGACATGCGCGGGGATGAACGGCTGCTGGTTCGCTGCCACTTCCGCACATGCCGCGCCAGTAGCGCGGTTCATCAACTGCAAAAGCATGAACGGAGGCAACAGCTTGAACGCAGAGGACGCAGAGGATCGCAGAGGACGGCCGCTCGGGCCAGCTCCGCAACCCAAAGGCATGTGCTTTTGGGGTCGGCGGGATGCGACTCTGCGCCGAGCGTTGGAAAACGGCCTGCTCCGAGTCCGAGCCCGGCTCCGCGCACCGCGGCCAGCCCCGCGACCCCAAAGTCCTTGCTTTTTTGTGTCGCAAGGTAGGTCCCGTGCACCATGGCCGGCCCGAGCAGCAGTCCTCTGCGTTCCTCCGCGTCCTCTGCGTTCAAAGCTGTTGCAGTTCGAGCCCGTTACCGGTCAGCCTTTGGCCGCGCCCACGGTTGCCTTGATCGAATGCAGTGCTCGACCCTTGACCAGCCACGACCACGCAAAGAAGACGAGCGCGCTCGACTCGGGCCAGAAGATCGAGCGGCCCATCTGACCCCACACGACCGACCAGATCATGCTGGCCACGATCGCGATGCCGCACACCAGATAGATCGCATTGCGCCGAGTCTTCTCGGCCGGCGGCTGCTCGCCCGGCGCGGTCTTGCGGAAGAGCCAGAGCGAGAACACGGCGAACATCGAGAACAGCACGATCGCAGCGGCGATGTGAATCGTGTTGACCCAGCTTGCCCACCACGGCAGCGGAGCCAGGCCACTCGGCGGCGAGGTCGGGAAGAGCGCCACGAGCGCGGCGGCGACGCCGGCGATGATCGCGGCGCCCCGGTCGTACTTGTACGACTCGTTGGCGTAGCCGCGATACGTGAGCAGGAAGAGCGACAGCGCCGCGAGCAGTCCGACGAAGAGCGACACGGCGCCCGTCCAGTAGTACGCGCTGATGGAGTCGCCGACCCATTGGTCGGTCGGCGCGTTCGGCCGGAGCCGCTGCACCTGCACCAGCAGGATCGGAAGTGCGAGGCCGAGATAGCCGATCACCTGACGGTGCGTGTGGCCCGAGATGTCGTCGGCGCGCTGGCCCGGCGGTGGCGGTGCGTACTGCATGGCAGCGGCGGGAGCCTTGGTGAGCATGACGTCAACCCCCACGCTTGAAGAACTGCACCGCGCGCTCGTGCTTCTCGGCGGCCGCCCGCGTCTTGAACGTCCCGAGGTTCCGGCGCTTCCCCGTCTTCGGGTTCTTCTTCCGCGAGTACAGCCGGTACTCGCCTGACTTCAGCTTGCGGATCATGCGCTCCTCGCGAGGCTGTGCAACGGGGGACTGCTGGAGATCCGATGCGTCGTGCACCCTAGCCTGCGTCGCGCTCGCCGAACCAGTAACAGAGACCATCCGGCGCGACGACGTAGAACACCTTGAACGGCACGCCATCGCGGCGCTCGACGCTGAATCCCGAAAGCTTCTCGAGACCGTTCGCCTTGAGCTCCGCGAACAGCGACTCCAGGCCCTTCACATGAAATGCGCAACCGTCCTGCTCCGGGTCGCCGCCGTTCTCGGCGAGCCCGATCTGAATGTTGTCGCGCGCGAGCACGGCGGAATCGTGCGGCGTCTGGCCGCGCGATACGACGCGAAAGCCCAGGACCTTCTCGTAGAAGGGAAGGGCGCGTGTCAGATCCCTGACCGGGAGACCCATGGCGTTGCCCTGGTATCCGAACGCCTTCTCGAGGGTGGCTGTCATGGCGCGAGCCGCTTCGGCGCGCGCTTTCGCCAGGCCGCCTCGAGCGCGATGGTGACGGCGCGCTTGTTCGCTCCGCGCAACGCGATCGTCGTGCTGCCGGATGCGCCCCACTTGCCGGCCGCGGGTGCGAACGTCGTCGGATGATCTCGCATGATCAGGTCCTGATCTTCAGGGGATAGCATGACCACCCCGAACTGCTCGTTCGGATAGCCAAGGGTCGCGAAGATCCTCCCTCCGACGCGAAAGTCCGCGTGGCCCATGTGCGACGCTTCGATCGCCTCGGGCAGGCCCAGCGCGATGCGGCGGAACTCGGCGGCTGTCATCGGGTCGTCTCCCTGGGCCGCGCCGTCAACATCCTCATCCTGGTGGGAGCGCGGTACGATTCCGCCTGCGAGATTGCATCATCGGTGCGCCTCCGTCAATGGTTGCGATTCAACGCGGAGGCGACGGCTGCCAGCGTCGTGTGGCGCGCATAAAGCAGGATCCCCACCAGCCTCCCGATCGTGGGCGCGTAGCCCGGCAAGGGCTCGAGACGGTATGACGGAGACGGCATCTCGAAATTCTGGCTCGATTACCTGGCCGGACTCTCGCGGCGCCGCACAGCGAGAAACAGCAGCATCGCCGCCACTGCGCCGAGCGTGTCCATGAGCATGTCCTTCTGCGCGTCCCACACGTCGCCCTGGCTGCCGAGGAAATTGGCGCCCGCCTCGGCGTTTCCGCCATAGGCCGCGTAGCCCCACTCGATCAGCTCGTACGACATCGCCACGAAGCCGATCGCGAACAGCGCGAACAGGCACGCAAGCCGGCGGCTCATGAGCCGGCGCGTCAGCAGGTACTCCAGGATGCCGAAGGCGAAGAATCCGACGGAAAAGTGCCCGATCCGGTCGTACATGTTGCGCTCGAACCCGAAGGCGCGGCTGAACCATCCGAAGGGCACGCGCTCGAAGGTGTAATGCCCGCCCACCGTGTGCCAGTACGGGAGCACCGCCATGAGCAGATAGGCGAGCGGCGAGAAGCGCACTCCGCGCACGTACAGCACCACCAGCGTGGCGACGAGGAGGACGATCGGAATGTTCTCGGCCCACCACGTCGCGCGGTCGAACGGGTTGATGGCGCCCCAGATGAAAAGTGCGACGTAGCCCGCGAAGAGAACCGCGGGGACGAGCCGCTCGGTGCGCGCGGGAACGGAGACGGAGTGCATGGTGTGAGGCTGATGGAAGGGGAAGGTCGATCCGAGAATCCTGCAGCAACCGCTGTTACGCCGTACGTGCGGTGCGCGCCCTCCAGGCAACTGCGCGACGCTCGACCGCGAGGATGAAGTCGGTCTTGCCGTCGCTGTAGGCGTCGTGGTTCCTGCCACAACGCCTTGCCAGATCCATCTTGAGCGCTGCATACGCGGCCGCCTCCTCCGGGAAAGCTCGCAGATAGTCGCGAAAGTCCAGGTGACGGTCGATGTCCGGAGAGCCGACGGCGAATGCATGCAGCTGGTGCGTGCGAGCGCCATCCGGTCCGTTCTTCCGGAAATACCGCCGCCCCGCGATGCCGAACTCACCCTGCGCCTCGTACCCCAGCGCTTCGAGCCGATGCGACTGTTCGTCCAGCGCCTCGACCGCCGGCACGACGCCGAGCATGTCGATGCGCCGTAAATCCGCTCACGGCAGCTCCCAGAACTCCCCCGTGAGCCCCACCGACGTGATCACCCACTGACTCTCGTCCCGCGTGCGCGGCCGCCACGCCGCCCACCGCGGATCGGGATACCACGCCTTCGCGAGCCGCCACACGGTCTGCAGATCGACGACCGCTCCCTTGCTCCGGTTGTTGCGCTGCAGCCAGCGGTCCACGTGCTCCTCCGACCGGAAGAGTGACATCGTCGCTCACGTGAAGCCGATGTCCTCGTACCACCGGCGCGCCGGCAGCAGGAAGTGCACGACGCCCTCGCCGTCGAGCGTGGGTTGCCTGGGGTCGACGTCGAACGACATCGGCTCGCCGCAATCGGTGCAGCTCGCGTCGATGTGCACCCGGCGGTCCGCGATGACGGGAATGCCGAGCATGTCCCACGCGCAGTTGGCCCACCACTGCACGCCGTCGGCCGACACCTCGTACGGTGTCGGCACCGCCGAAAAAGGGCCGGCCATCCAGATCTCGCCGGTATGTGGGTTCGGCAGCACCGTCTTGCCGACGTTCATCTCGCGCACCGCGCGCAGCGCCTCGTCCTGCGTGATGCCGAACCGCGCCGCGATGTCGTCCGACGTGGGCGGCGTGCCGCGCGCCAGGAGCTGGTCGTAGACGTAGACGAGCAGTTGCCGCGAGTCGGTGGACTGCTGTTCCATGGCCTCGCTCTTGGGTGCCGGACGCCATCAATCTGGGGGCGGGGTCGCTGGCAAGCCAACCCGCAGACACTTCCACACTCGATCAACTGCCGCTCGGGGACTCGATCAGAAGCCGCTCGGGCCGGCCCCTCGAGACCGTTGGGAGGTGCGGATCAACACCGGATCTTCGGATCGACTCCGTGTACTGCCAACGCTCCGAGTGGCAGAGCCGAAATACTTTGGGGGTGCGGGGTGAGGGATCTGTGGCGAATCGACGGCGTCGCGGTGGCCGAGTGCTCGATCACTTCTTTCCCGCTCACCGGGGCTCGCGAGGAGCATCGCATTTTCTCCCGCACCGTCAAAGCATTTCTGGCCCGGTGCACGGCGCCGTGGACGCCTCACGGCATCGATCCGGTGATCCGATTTGATCCGAACCTCCCGACGGTCTCGAGGGGCC
>JBJMNM010000622.1:0-3844 GCA_045804305.1 Gemmatimonadaceae bacterium
AATGGTCTCGAGGACTGGCCCGAGCGGCTGTTGCGACCGGCGCATGGGAGAAGCCCGAGCGGCCGTTAGCGAGCGGTGCACGGGACACGCCCGAGCGGCTGTTCGATCGAGTGTCCGAGCGGCCGTTGAGCGCCTCGAATATCTTTCCACCGAAATCGCCCGCCCTCGCTCGACCCGCATCTCGCATGACGACCTCCCCTTACCAGCACCTCCTCGTCGACCTTCGCGACGGCGTGATGTTCATCACGCTGAATCGGCCCGAGGTCCTCAACAGCTTCAACCGTCGAATGGCGGACGAGCTCGTTGCCGCGCTCGAGGACGCGGGCGAGGACGCAGCGGTACGTGCGGTCCTGCTTACGGGTAGCGGCCGAGGATTCTGTGCCGGCCAGGATCTCGCGGAAGTGTTGCCGCGCGAGGGCCGGCCAGCGCCCGACCTCGGCGACGTGGTGCGGCTGCAGTACAACCCGATCATCCGGGCCGTTCGGACACTCGAGAAACCCGTGGTCTGCGCCGTGAACGGAGTGGCCGCGGGAGCCGGCGCCAACCTCGCGCTGGCGTGCGACATCACCGTCGCCGCGGAGGGTGCCAGCTTCATCCAGTCGTTCACGAAGATCGGGCTGATCCCGGACAGCGGCGGCACTTTCATTCTGCCGCGCGTCGTCGGCCTTCAGCGCGCCGCGGCGCTCGCGATGCTCGGCGACAAGCTCCCTGCCGACAAGGCGCTATCGTGGGGATTGGTGTACGACTGCGTGGCGCCGGCGAAGCTGCTCGAGGTAGCCAGCGAGCTCGCCGCGCGGCTCGCCGCCATGCCGACGCGCGCGCTCGGACTCACGAAGCGCGGATTCAATGCCGGCTTCTCCAATGGGCTCGACACGCAGCTCGAGCTCGAGGAGGAGCTGCAGCGGGAAGCCGGCCGCACCCACGACTACGCCGAAGGCGTGCGCGCCTTCACCGACAAGCGACCACCTCGCTTCGAGGGACGTTGATGGCGAACGATGCTTCCATGGTGGTGGGCGTCGTGGGCGCGGGCGCGATGGGCGCCGGCATCGCGCAGGTGGCCGCCAGCGCGGGGCATCGCGTAGTGCTCGCGGACATGGCCCAGAGTGCCGTCGAACGTGCGCGCCAGGGCATGCGGAAGGCGCTGCTTCGCGACGTCGAGAAGGGACGCATCGACGCAGCCGCGATGGACGCAGTGCTCGGCCGCCTGACCGACGCGGGCGATCTCGCCGCCGGCTACGAGGCGTTCGCCGACTGTGACATCGTGATCGAGGCCGTGCTCGAGGACCTCGGCGCGAAGCAGGCGCTGTTCGCCGATCTGGAGAAGGTCGTGCGTCGCGACTGCATGTTGGCGACGAACACGTCGTCGCTGTCCGTGGCCGCCATTGGTGGCGGATGCAGGATTCCGGGACGAGTCGTCGGCGTGCATTTCTTCAATCCGGCACCGGTGATGCCGCTGGTCGAGATCGTGCCGGCCATCACCACGGAGCCTGAAGTGCTGGCCCGCGCGAACGACCTGGTGACGAGCTGGAAGAAGACGACGGTTGTCGCGAGCGACACACCGGGGTTCATCGTGAACCGGATCGCGCGCCCGTTCTATGGCGAGTCGCTGCGGCAGCTCGAGGAGGGCATGGCCGACGTCGCCACCATCGATTGGGCGATGCGGGACATCGGCGGCTTCCGCATGGGGCCGTTCGAGCTGATGGACTTCATCGGCAACGACGTGAACTACGCGGTGACGCGCAGCGTGTTCGAAGCCTTCTATTACGACCCGCGCTACAAGCCGGCGATCACGCAGCGGCGTCTCGTGGAGGCGGGTCTGTATGGGCGCAAGCGCGAGCGCGGCTACTATGACTATCGCACTGCGGCGGCACGGCTCGAGCCGACTCGCGATGAACGCGTCGGACGAGCGATCGTGGATCGCGTGCTCGCCATGCTCGTGAACGAGGCGGTGGACGCAGTGCACATGCGCGTCGCGTCGGCCAATGACATCGAGACTGCCATGACCAAGGGCGTGAACTACCCCAAGGGCCTGCTCGCGTGGGGCGACGAGATCGGGCCCGCCACGATTCTCGCGCGCCTGGAAGCGCTTCAGGCGGACTACGGCGAAGACAGGTATCGCCCGAGCCCGCTGCTGCGGAAGCGTGTACGCGAGAACCGACCGCTGCTCTCATGACAGTCGAAGGCGACGAGCAGGCGCAGGCCGAGGTCATCGCGGCCGCGATGCTGGCGCGCGACACGTTCAGCAAATGGCTGGGCGTGGAGATCGTGGCCATCCGCCCACGGGCGTGCACCGTGCGGATGCGCGTGCGCGGGGACATGCTGAATGGCTTCGGGGTATCCCACGGTGGGATCGTCTTCGCGCTGGCGGACAGCGCACTCGCGTTCGCGTCGAACACGAACGGCAACGTGACGGTCAGCGTGGACAACACGATCTCCTATCCCGCGCCGGTCGAGCTCAACGAAGAGCTCATCGCCGTGGCCGAGGAGGAGAGCGCCGGAGCACGACTCGCCTTCTATAGAGTGACCGTCGCGCGACAGGACGGCACCTGCGTGGGCCTCATGCACGCCACGGTGTATCGCACGAAGGAGAAGCATCATTCCAAGCCGGTTCATGAGCACTGACGCATACATCGTCGACGGCGTTCGGACGGCCGTCGGCAACATCGGCGGGCAGCTGAGCGAGGTGCGCGCCGACGATATGGCCGCGCACGTGATCGCGCGGCTCATGGCCCGCCATCCGTCGCTCGATCCGGCCCGGATCACCGACGTGATCCTCGGCTGCGCGAATCAGGCGGGCGAGGACAACCGCAACGTGGCCCGCATGGCGTTGCTGCTCGCCGGGCTGCCGGTATCGGTGCCCGGGGAGACGGTGAACCGGCTCTGCGCCTCCGGCATGAGCGCCGCCGCCAATGCCGCGCGGGCCGTGCAGCTCGGCGAGGGGGACTTCTTCATCGCCGGCGGCGTGGAGAACATGACGCGCGCGCCCTACGTCATGAGCAAGGGGAGCAAGCCCTTCGCCCGCGACATCGAGCTGTTCGACACGAGCCTCGGATGGCGATTCATCAATCCGAAGCTCCGCGACCGGTACGGTGTGGACTCGATGGGACAGACGGCCGAGAACGTCGCCGAGCAGTACGGTGTGAATCGCGCCGATCAGGATGCGTTCGCGGTGTGCTCGCAGCAGAAGGCGGCGGCGGCGCGTGCGTCGGGCCGGTTCGCGCTCGAGATCACGCCGATCGAGGTGGCGCAGCGCAAGGGTGAGCCGCGCCGCATCGACACCGACGAGTTCATTCGCCCGGAGACCACGGCGGAGATTCTCGGCAAGCTCAGGCCAGCCTTTCGGACCGATGGCAAGGGCTCGGTCACCGCGGGGAATTCGTCGGGCTTGAACGACGGCGCCGCAGCCCTGTTGATCGTCTCGGAGAGCGGACTGAAGGAGCTCGGTGCCGCTCCGCTCACGCGCATCGTCTCGACCGCGGTGGTCGGCGTGGAGCCGCGCTGCATGGGCGTCGGCCCGGTGCCCGCGACCAGGCGCGCGCTCGAGCGGGCGGGCCTCTCGCTCGACGACGTCGACGTGATCGAGCTCAATGAAGCCTTCGCCGCGCAGTCGCTCGCCTGCCTGCGTGAGCTCGGCCTCGACGACGACGATCCGCGCGTCAACCCGAACGGCGGAGCGATCGCGCTCGGACATCCGCTCGGGATGAGCGGCGCGCGCCTGTTGCTCACCGCGTCGCGCGAGCTGGAGCGGCGCGGAAAGCGGTACGCGCTGGCCACCATGTGCATCGGCGTGGGGCAAGGGATCGCCACTGTGCTGGAGCGAGCATGACGCGCCGGTCATTGCCAC
>JBJMNM010000623.1:0-6549 GCA_045804305.1 Gemmatimonadaceae bacterium
AAAGCCGCCCCCGGACGCGGTCGGGCCACCCAGGATCTCCCGCTTGCGCAACCGCAGCAGCCAGCCGCGCCACCAACCGCGCCCAGACCCGCTCCTCGGGCGGCCGCGCCGCCGGAGCCGCTGGTGGAGCCGGAGATGATGCCTGAGATCCTCGACACTTCCGAGATCCAGCCAGCCGTGCTCGATGGGATCACGCGCGCCGTCGACTTCGAGAATCTTGAGGGCACGCAGCAAGGGGGACTGCTCGATGGCCTGGTGAGCACCGGCTTCGAGGACGACGCCTCACTCGGCGGCGAGGGCTCCCTTCTTGGCATGGAGCCCACCAACTACGGCGCTTCCTCGGCGCCGTTGGCCGACGCCCTCGGCGGCATCGGCGACAACATGCTGGACTTCGACATGCTCGCGGAGGGCGCGCCGGAGCCCACTCGGCCTGCTGCGGTGCCACCCAAAGCGCCATCGCCAGCGCCCCCGAAGCCGTCGCCGTCGCCCAAGGCGCCAGCGCCTCGTGCCGCGCAGCCTACGCGGCCAGCGCTTCAGGACCTGCCCATGCTCGATGACGAGGACGAGCCGGTGTCGAGCGGTCCGGACATCCCGCTCATGGACCTCGAGTTGCCGGCGGCCCCAGCGCGGTCGCCGCGCGCCGTATCGTCGGACATCGAGGGTCTCGAGCTGACGGACGATGCCAGCCAGACGGGCGAGGTACCGCTCACCGCCCGCCGCAACTCGACCATCGAGGCCGTGCACTCGGTCGAGAGCCTGCAGATGCAGTCCGACTCGGCTCCAGACGATCACGCGCTGCGTCGCCGGCTGGCCGAAGCGATGCTCGAGAGTGGGGATCGCGAGGGTGGCTTGCGCGAGCTCGAGGTCGCGATGATCGGATTCGAGCGTGCCGACGACCTGGATGCCGCGTCCTCGATCGCCGACGAGATGGTACGCCTCGTCCCGGGCTCGGTGCGGCACCTTCAGAAGCGCGTCGAATACGCCTTCCGCCAGAACGAGCGCGGACGATTGATCGAGGCCTACCTCGAGCTCGCGGACGCGTTGTTTCGCGCCGGCACGGTGGACAAGTCGCGAGCGATCTACCAGCGCGTGCTCGATCTTGCGCCGGACGACGTGCGCGCCCTCGCCGCGCTCGAGACGATGCCAGCGCCGGAGGCGCCACCCGCACCCGCTGCGGCGCCGCCCAAACCCGGTTCCCGATCGAGCGCGCCCGCGGCGCGTCCGCCGGCGCCCGCGGCCGATCGGCCCAAGGCCCCGCTGCCAGCCGCGGCGGCCGACGACGACTTCGTGAACCTGGGCGACCTGCTACGCTCCGACGAGACGCAGAAGAGTACGCGCATGGTCGTCGAAGAGCAGGAGCCGAGCGGCGACGAGGAGGCCGACTTCGCCGACATGCTCCGCAAGTTCAAGCAGGGCATTCTCGAGAACGTCGAGGAGGAGGACCACCAGAGCCACTACGATCTGGGCGTCGCGTACAAGGAGATGGGGCTGCTCGACGAGGCGATTGCCGAGTTCCAGAAGGCACTGCGCGCGCCGTCCAACCGCGTGCCCACCTACGAGGCACTCGGGGCCTGCTTCATCGAGAAGGCGCAGTATCCCATGGCGGCCACGATCCTCATGCGCGCGCTCGGCGAGGGCTCGAACGACGACCAGCTCGTGGGAGTGCTCTACCTGCTCGGCCGATGCGCCGAGGAGCGCGGCACCCCCGACGTCGCACTCGAGTACTACCAGCGGGTCTTCGTGGTGGACATCCAGTTTCGCGACGTTGGCGAGCGGCTCGCCGCCGTCGAAGGCGCGCGCTCGTGACCGGCGCCGTGGCGCCTGCCCGCGTGCCAGCCACCGCCGCGCTGCGGGAGATCCAGCGTCCGGTCGCGCCGCAGCTGGAAGGGGTCGTGGCGGAGATGGAAGGCATCGTCACGAGCGATCTGCCGCTCATCGAGCAGGTGAGCGGCCATCTGCTGCAGATGCGCGGCAAGATGTTTCGTCCCACGCTCGCGCTGCTGGCGAGCGAGACGGCGGGTCGCTCCGAGCCTCGCGCGATCACCCTCGCGGCGGTCGTGGAGTTGATGCATCTGGCCTCGTTGGTGCACGACGATTCCGTGGATCACTCGGCCATGCGTCGGGGGCGTCCCACCGTGAACTCGCTGTTCAGCCATCAGGTCAGCGTGATCATGGGCGACTTTCTCTACTCGCGCGCGCTCGAGGCGCTCGTGGCGCTCGGCGATCTGGACCTCATGCGCGTGCTGACCGCGGTGTCCACGCAGCTCACGATCGGTGAGATGCGACAGCTCGCGGCGATGGATGCGCTGGCGTTCACCGAGGCCGATTACGACGCGCTGATTCAGGCGAAGACGGCGTCGCTGCTCAGCGCCGCGTGCGAGACCGGCGCGATGTGCGGTGCGATACAGCATCGCGCTGCGCTGCGCCGGTACGGTGAGCGGCTCGGCATGGCCTTCCAGGTGGCCGACGACATCCTCGATTATACGGAGACCGCAGTGGTGACCGGAAAGCCATCGGGACTGGATCTTCGGGAGCACAAGGTCACCCTTCCACTCATCGCCGCGCTGCCGCGCCTGTCTGCGGCGGGGCGCGGCCGAGTGGACGCGCTGTTTGCCACCGACGCACCCACCGACGAGCAGATCGCCGACGTGATCGCGCTCGTTACCCAGGCGGGCGGGATCGAGAGCGCTCGCCGTCGCGGTGAACAGTTCGCACATGAAGCCGAGGAGGCGCTCATCGGCCTCCCCGACACGCCGGCGCGCGCTGCGCTCGCCGACGCCATCCTCTACGTCATGGACCGGCGCTCGTAATGCCCCCCAATCGCGGATCAACCCATCATCGGCCAGTGTTCCATGCGTGGACCCTGGCTGCCGGTTTCATCACCGGCGGTGTAATGACTCAGGTGGCGCGCCGATTCTTGCCTGTCGGTGCGGTGAAGGAGTTTCTCACCACGGGCGTGACGCCCTCGTTCGGGCCGGTCTCGCTCGATCTGGTGATCCTCAAGTTTTCACTCGGTCCGGTCGCGCTCGACGTTTCGTTGTTGAGCCTGCTCGGCGTTCTCATCGCGTATCTGATCGCGCGATCGCTCTTCTAGGAGGCAGTCATGTTTGGCAATCTGGGAATGGGTGAGCTGGTCGTCGTGCTCATCATCGTGCTCGTCCTCTTCGGTGCCAAGCGCATCCCGGAGATCAGCGCATCCTTCGGCAAGGGGATCCGCGAGTTCAAGAAGAACGTGAACGACGTGGAGCGGCAGATCACGGAGCCGGAGCCGCGCGTGGAGCCGAGGCTGCCGGCAGGTGAGCCAATTGCCCGGCGGGACACCGCGGACGAAGCGGTGCGGCCGGAGCCGAAGCGGCTGATTTGAAGACGGTGAGACGGTGAGACGGTGAGACGGTGAGACGGTGGGACGGTGAGACGGTGAGACGGTGAGACGGTGAGACGGCAAAGGCACACCCGACTAAGCCTGGTGTGCCGTTGATCTTACCGTCTCACTCTCCACTCTCTCACTCTCTCACCGTCTCACCGTCTCACGTCGTACTCTGCCGCCGGAGCTGCGCGTTGATGTCCTTCCGCTTGTCGGTGACCGTCGCCGTCTTGCGGAGATCCTCCAGATACATCTGAAGGCGCTGTTGCCGCAGCTGCTGGAGCTGCCGAGCGCGCAGCGCGGTCTTCTGTGCCTCGAACGTCGCCTTGTCCGACGGGTGCCGCGCGTCGACGCGAATCACGTACACGCCGTCCGCCTGACGGATCGGCGCGCTCACCGTGTTCAGCGGGAGCGTGAATGCCGCGCCGATCGCTTCGCCGAGGCTCCCGAACGCCTGCGCCGCACCGGCGCGAGTGGTCATGCCGGTCTTGCCGACCGGCAGACCCGCCGCCGAGGCCGCAGTCTCCAGTGACGTTGCTCGAGCGGCGTTCGCGAGCTTCTCCGCCGCGGGCACCGACCGCTCCACCGCCCGCTCGAGGGCGACGCGGCCACGGACCGCTCCCTTCACGGCATCGAACGACTTCCCCCCTTCCGTAAGCGAGTCGAGACGGGCGAGATAGTAGCCGTCCTCCGCGTCGAACAGATCGCTCGACTCCCCGCGCTTCGCGCCGCCGAATGCCCAGGCACTGACGCTCGGCACGTACTTCCCGTCGTGCTGCGCGGGCTCGCCTTCCACCACCGAAACCGTGAACGGCGTCAGGCCGAGCTTCTTCGCCGCCGAGTCGAACTTGGCCGGTTCGGTGGCGCCGGCCGCCAGCTTGGCCAGCTGATCGGCTTCGCGATCGACCTTGGCCGCGGAGGAGTCGCTCGGCTGGAACTTGAGCAGGATGTGACGGACCGAGATCGTGTCGCCCTTTCGGGAGTCCACCCGTATGAGGTGATAGCCGAACTGGGTGGCCACCGGCTGCGAGAGCTCGCCCGGCTTGAGCGCGAATGCCGCGTTGTCGAACTGCGGCACGAAGCGGCCCTTCGGTCCCTTGCCGAGATCGCCGCCGTTCACCGCCGATGCACTGTCCGCGGACTCGCGCTTGGCGACGTCCTCGAATTTGGCGCCACCGGCGATCTCGGCGCGAAGCGCATTGATGCGCGCGCGCACCGCCGCGCTGTCCGCCGGCGACACGAGCCGAGGAATGTAGAGGACCTTCACCGTTGCGGTTGCGGGGTGGTCGAACTCCGCCTTGTGCGCGTCGTAGTATTTGCGCAGATCGCTGTCGCTGATGCTCGAGTCCGCGGCGGTGAGCTTCGGGCGAATGGCGACGAACGCGATCGACGCGCTGTCGTTGGCGTCCTGCCACGAGCGCCAGAGCTCCGTGTCGGGGACGTAGACGCCGCTCGTCACCTGCTCGAACAGCTTCTCCTTGGGGATCTCGCTGCGGTAATACCGCTCGAGCTCCACGAGCAGACCGGACTGCCGGGCCTGCGAGCTCGCGAGGAGGCGCTGATACTTGGCCTGATCGAACTTCCCCTCCGTCTGCAGATCGGGTGCGGCACGGACCCACTGCGGCGGCGCGAAGCGCGCGTAGTCACGGAGCTCGTCGGTCGACACCACGATGCCGCGCTTGCGATACTCCTGCTGCAGCAGGATGTCCGCGACCATGTCGTCGAACGCCTGATTGTCGATCCGCTTGATCTCGTCCTGGGTGAGCGAGCGGCCCGACTGCTGCTGCTGCTGCTGGACGAGTTGCGAGGCGCGGCGCTGCCAGTCGGTGTACAGGATGTCCGTCCCGTTCACGGTGGCCACGGCGGTCGTCGACGTGACGGCGGACCGGCCGATCAGACCGGACGCCTGCGTGAACAGGAACACGCCGCCGAACGCGAGCAGCAGGATCCAGAATACGAACTTGGCAGAGCTCCGCATGGTTTGGAGCACGAGGCAAGACTCCTTGACGCGACTGGAAAACGGGAGGGGGAGAAGCAGAAAAAGCTACCCGGCGACGAGGGCTAAAATCAAGTGACCGTGGCACTTCTGATTGACTTGTCCGCAGCCTCTGGTACATTATTCCGCTTCCTTCCACCGCCGCCTGCGCGCCGCCACCGAGGCTTTGATGGCCAGCTCCGCCCGCATCGACGAGCTCAAAAAGAAATTCGACGAGAATCCGCGGCGGTATTTCGCGCCTCTCGCCAACGAGTTTCGGAAGATGGGCGAGGTCGAGCAGGCCATCATGATCTGCGAGGAGTTCCTCCCGCAGCAGGCCGGCCACATGAGCGGCCACATCGTCTACGGGCAGGCACTCTACGAGGCGGGACGGCTCGCTGAGTCGCGGACCGTGTTCGAGACCGCGCTCACGCTCGATCCGGAAAACCTGATCGCGCTGCGGCACCTGGGCGACATCGCCAAGGGGAACGGCGAGCTGGAGACGGCGCGCCACTGGTATGCCCGAGTGCTCGACGCCGATCCTCGGAATGAGGAGATCCAGGCGCTGCTCTACTCGCTGGACGACACGCCGGCCATCGTGCTCGACGAGACGCGCATGGGCGAACCCGACGCCGCCGGCGCCGCGCGCCCCGCGCCGTCGCCGGAAGAGCAGCGGTTCGCTCCGCCACCGACCGCGCTGCCGCAGCTCCCCAAGTCCGAGGCGCCTCCGGCCGCTACGCGTCCGGCGCCGCCACCGCCGGCGCCAGCGAGCTTCGGGCTCGACATCGAGAAGTCGCTGTCGGTCGAGATGCCAGGAGCTGGCGCCGAGAGCGCGACGTCGGGCATCGGCCGGACGGAAGGACTCGAGTCCAGCGAGTTCGCGCCGCCGCCATCCAGCAGCGCACCGTCACCGCTCGCCAACTTCGAGGCTGGCGAGTTCACCGCGCCGACCGGACCGATCGCGCCGCTGTCAGGACTCGAGGAGACGAGCATCGGTGGCTCGGCAGCAGGTCGCGGTGCGGAGGACCTTCCGCCACTCGAGGTCGACGACGGCTCGACGCTCAAGGCGCAGGGCGATCCGGTCGCGCCAGCTGCCTCCGCCGCCCGAGCGCCGTCCGCAGCCCCGGCGCCCGCGAGCGAGGAGTTCGCGATTCCCGACGCCTCCACGGGTCATCGCAAGACACCGCCGATTGGCCGACAGTCGGTGCAC
>JBJMNM010000624.1:0-6238 GCA_045804305.1 Gemmatimonadaceae bacterium
ACGCGACGTGGCCGTCCGGCCGGACGAGCGCCGCATCCACGCCGCCAAGCCAACGCGACGTCGCTGCCTCATTCGGAATCGTCGCCACCTCGAGCCGATCGCGCAACGGCGCGACGGCATCCACCAGCTCGGGTCGTGCGTCGTGCGTCACGAGCAGGGCGCGGCCTGCGCGAAGGCACTCGGCGAGCGAGGTGCGCCGTGTCGACGCGTCGAGCGCGATGTTCGGCGCGAAGCGACCGAGCATTGGATGTCGCGCCATCCGCTCGGGCGGGGCCACGGTGTAGCGCGTGTCGAGTCCGCTCACCATTTCGGCGAGCAGGCGGCGTACGCCGGCGTCGCGCGCAAGATCGCGGAACAGTCCGCGCACCTGCGCCAGCCGCTCGTCGGTCTGGCCGAGCTCCGCCTGTGCGCGCGTCTGCGTCAGCAGGCGCTCTCCCGCCGCGTGTCGCTCCTCGTGGTAGCTGTCCAGCAACTCGTCCGGCGCATCGTCTCGGACGGCGGCGGCGAGCTTCCATCCGAGATTGAATGCGTCCTGTAGACCGACGTTGAGCCCCTGCGCGCCAGCGGGCGGGTGCACATGCGCCGCATCGCCCGCGAGCAACACGCGTCCGACGCGATAGCGCTCGGCTAGCCGCGCCGCGTCGCCGAAACGCGTCAGCCAGCGCGGCCGCACGAGCGCGACGTCTCGGCCGAGCACGTGGGCGACCGCAGCGCGCAACGCATCGAGCGTCACTAGCGCACCGGGATCCGGCGGCGACGCCGGCTCGCTCGCGATCACGCGCACGTATCCCGGCCGCGGGATGACGAACACCCCGCCGCGCGCCGTCTGGTGGTTGCCGAACGAGAGCGACGCCGGATCCGCGAGCTCGACGTCGCCGAGCAGTGCCCAGCGCGTTGCGGCCGTACCGGGGAAGTCGATGCCGGCGCGCTTTCGCACCGTGCTCCGTCCACCGTCGCACCCGACGAGCCAGCGGGCGCGCAGTGCATGGTTCCCGCCGACTCGCGAAGCTCCGGCCGCGACATGTAGCTGGAGCGTGACACCGTCGTCGTCCTGCGCGACGTCGGCGACCGTGTGTCCCCAGCGAATCTCCGCACCGCACTCGAGCGCGTGCGCCTCGAGCAGCGCCTCGGTGCGCGTCTGCGGGATGCCGAGGACGTAGGGATGATCGGTGGCGAGTCCGGACAGATCGAGCGGGGCGTCGAGCGCGGCGAAGTGCGTGAACGGCACCTTCGGCCCTTCGGCGAGAAACCGGTCGACGATCCCGCGACGGTCGAGCATCTCGAGGCTGCGCACGTTGAGGTTGAAGGCGCGCACGAACGTTGGCCGTTCATCGTTGCGCTCGAGCACGACGACGCGCACACCGCGCATCGCCAGCTCGGCGGCGAGCAGCATGCCGGTCGGACCTGCGCCAGCGATCGCGACGTCGGCGTCGAAATGGTCGCTCCTCTCTTGCTCACTCATCGGGCTCGCTTCCTCCGCGACGCACTTGGCGGCTCCGCCTTCTTCGTCGCGCGCTTCGGCGTCGATCCGCCGCGCCGCTTCGCGTCCGCCTCGAGCGCGACGATGGTCTCGTCGATCCATGCCACCTCGGCGGCGCGCAGCAGCTCGCCGCGCCGGAACACCGTCACGTCGACCGCGCCGAGGATCCCCTCGGCGACGAGACGTGCCCGCTCCGCGGCGATGCCTTCC
The DNA here is from genome assembly GCA_045804305.1 of Gemmatimonadaceae bacterium. Classification (GTDB taxonomy): domain Bacteria; phylum Gemmatimonadota; class Gemmatimonadetes; order Gemmatimonadales; family Gemmatimonadaceae; genus AG11. The sequence continues at coordinate 1,691 of JBJMNM010000624.1, forward strand.
ACCTCGCGGTGCAGCACCTCGCGCCGCACCTCGAGCAGTGGGAGCACGACACCCCGTTCCCCAACACCACCGAAGGCGAGCGCTACGGCGACGGCGTCGGGCGCCTGCCGCGGTTCGGCGATCGCCTGCTCGCGCAGGATGGCCAGCTCGCGGCGTCCCTCCGCCGTGATCTCGTAGATCGTGCGCGCCGGCCGCCGGCCCTCGGTCTCGGTTCGCACCGCAGCGATGAGCCCTTCCGCGTCGAGCGCGCGCATCTCGCGATAGAGCGCGCCGACCGTTACGCCTCCCCATGACGCGACGTTCGCCTGCTCGGCAGCCCGCCGGATCCGATGTCCATGGCGCGGCCCGTGGCGGTCAAGGGCCCCCAGGAGGAGGAGTCTGGATAGGTTCATTACGTATAGTGTACTTGTACCTATTTAGGCGGCAAGTGGGCAGCAGGGCAGCGGGGGTCCGTGGAACGATCTCGGGAAGCGGATACCTCCCGAGGCTGTGTCGTATCGCTACCCGCTGCGGTGGCGGCGTCTTCAAGACGCCTTCGCTCCGAAATGTCGCCGTGCGTCCGCGGTTCATGCACGACGGCCGCTTCGCTGGCCTCGACGAGGTGGTCGCCTTCTACGACTCGGGGAGCCAGGACAATCCGCGCCTCGATCCGCGACTCCGCGCCGACGACGGTACCCCGAAGCGTCTCGGTCTCACCTCGGCCGAGCGGGATGCGTGCGTGGCATTCCTCGGCACACTGACCGATTCGAGCTTCCTCACCGCGCCCCGCTTCTCGAACCCGTTCGCGCGGGCAGCATCGGTCCGCCGACCGGCCCAACGATCACGCTCAAGGCGAACAGCTTCAGCCCGAGGGAGGTCATCGTGCAGGCCGGCGCCGTCGTGTCTTCCTCAACATCGACAACGAGTGGCACAACGCCACGTTCGACAATCCGGCCATCGCGACGACGCCGAGGTTCACGTCGGGGGTGAAGACCGTGACGATGCCGATGGCGGCCGGCGCCTACACCTATCACGGCACGGTGCACGGCCTCGCGATGAGCGGGGCGATTCTCGTGGTGAAGTGAGGCGGACCGCCGTGCGGCGCGCCGGGCGGCGGCGGCCAGCTACCAGGTCGGTCCGACGAGTGCGGGAACGCGCGTCCGGGCGGGAGTGGGGGGCGTGGAGGGCAGTGTAGGAGACGACACGAGGCCCAGCCGGATCTGCGCCAGACGGAGATCGACCGCCACGTCGGCGATCAGGTCGATCTGGACGTCCGTGAGGCGGGGGTGGTTGTCGCGCAGCTCGGCGCGAACCTGCACCAGCGTCTCGGCACGGTCGGGCGAATTGTTCGTGGACTGCTCTACGATCGCGTCTTGCATCGTTCGCATGATGGATGAGAGGTGGGGCTCCACTCGATCCTGCATGACCTGAGACTCCGAAACCCGTCCGTCCCATCGTCGCGAGATCGTCTGTTCGTCTCGCGAATTCCGGCGGACGCGAAGGGACGGCGCCGGGTCGGCCGCCGTCCCCCTGCATGGATAGTGGCAGGTTCCCGGCTGTGACGCTAGTCACACGGGTTTATGGTAGAGTCCGGTTGGGGGATGGTGGATAGGGGGATGCGGGGATGTGGAAATGCGGGAGTGCAGATCCTTCGACTCGCTCCGCTCGCTCGGGATGACGGCGGCCCGGTCCACGCCTCGGAGTGGCGGCACCGTCCGACTCGGACTGGCATCACCATCCGATATGGAGTCGTGACACGCGAGTCATGGCGGCGCGACACCGAGCTCCGAGACTGCGAGGTGCGACTACGGTCGCGCGTCGCGAGGGCCTCCCTCGCGACGCGACCACGCACTGTCGAGGCATCGACGATGGGACACCCTGCACTCGAAGCGCCGCTCTCGCCGACCACGAGCGGCATGCTGGCATACGTGATTCGCCGCGTCGTGGATGGGACGGCGGAGCCGCGCGAAGTCACGACCGTATTGCGCCGCGCGTGCGACGAGAGCCGCCAGCAGCCGCCCGAGATGCTGCTGCTTCGCATCAAGGAGCTCTGGACCAAGGCCGCCGGTCGGCCGCGGGCGACGCGCGACGATCGCGACCGTCGCTACTTCGCGCTGATCGGCGAGGCGCTCCTTCTGTACTATGGCAGCTCGTCGACGGAGTTCGTTGCACGACGACCTACGTTCGTACATGCGCCGGGATGCGGGGAGCCAGACGTGGGGATGAGGGGGTGAGGAGATGCGGAGACGACACGAAGTCGCGACATCTCCAACACAGAAGCATCGCGCGGTCGTTTCGCCTGACGGGCCAATTGATCTCCGACACGCTCTTCCCCTTCTCACCCGGAGATCTGCTTCGTGCCACGATCCACCGCGCCGTCCCTGCAGCCACTGCACGCTGCCTGCTTCGCGTTGTGCTTCACCATCCTCATCTCGGCATGCTCCACCCCCGAGCGCGCCATCGCGCCGGCAGCGCCGTTACTCAGCGTCGGCAATCCGCTCAACAGCGGATCGGCGAACCCGTTCACGCTCGCGGTGATCGGGGACATGCCATACGGACCCGCCAAGCGCGATTCGATTCCCATGTTGATCGACCTGATCAACTCCGATCCGAAGGTGTCGTTGGTCGCGCATCTGGGCGACATCAAGGCGGGATCGAAGACCCCGTGCACGGACGTCTACTTCGCCGACATTCGCTCGTTGTTCGACACGTTCAAGGATCCCTTCGTCTACACGCCGGGCGACAACGAATGGACCGACTGTCACCAGGTGGGCAAGAACAACGGCCTGTACACGCCGACCGAACGGCTCCAGGCGGTGCGTGCGCTCTTCTTCCCCGTGCCCGGTCAGACGCTGGGCGGACGCAAGATGCAAGTGCTGACGCAGGCGGACGATCCGGCGAACTCGGCGTACGTGGAGAACGCGATGTTCATCCAGTCGCGCGTCGTCTTTGCGACGGCGAACATCACGGGGAGCAACAATGATCTCGAGTCGACCAATCCATGGGGCTCGCCGCTGCCCGCCGACGCGGGGAGCTACCCGTCGCAGACGGCGGAGTATGAGGCGCGTGCGCAGGCCAACGCGGCGTGGATCGACAAGGCGTTCGACCTCGCCACGTCCACCGACGCAGCGGGCGTGGTGCTGATGTTCCAGGCGGACATGTGGGATCCCGCCGAGCCGACGCTGAGTGGGTTCGACGCGTTGGTGCAGCAGATCGGCGCACGGGCGGCGGCGTTCGGCAAGCCGGTGCTCCTGCTCGAGGGAGACTCGCACGCGTTCGAGGTGCAGTACCCATACTCGGCGAGCTCGCCGATGCGGCTCGTGCATCCCAACACACCCGTGGCGGAGAACGTGTCGCGCATCGTCGTCGAGGGGAGCGCGGGACGGACGGAGTATGTGCGGCTCACCGTGGATCCGAAGACGAAGGACGGATCGCTGTTCACGTGGGAGCGGGTGCCGTTGGCGCCGTGATGCGGGGCTGCGGGCAGCGGGGCTGAGGGGCAGCGGATACGACACGACCTCGGGACGCTGGTGCCACCAACGGATTGACGCGGAGTTCGCGAAGGAACTACCGAGGGCGCGGAGGACTGCTCGCGCTTTGGACGCTTCTTATGGCGAATTCAGAAGCGTGAGCGCGGAAAAGGCCGGATTTGAAACTGCAAAACGGCCGGATTCGCTCCCTGTGGGCGGAGCGATCTTTCCCCCGGACCATCGGAGACTTTGATGTTGTGGATGGAGAGGGGTGGTGCGCCGGTGCATGGCGCTCGACCCGGAGAGCAGGTCTCCGTGCCTTCGCGCCTCCGCGTGAACCCCATGGCTCCAGTGAACTGATCGAAGCAGTTCTCGGCGCCCTCTCGGTTTCTCCTCTGCGCTCTCCGCGAGAAACGCCGAGGAAGGCGCCGCGACAAGGCGTCCGAGGCCCCGTCGTATCCGCTTCCCCTCAGCCCCGCTCCCCTCTGCCCCGCAACGCGAACTCTGTCACCTCCAGCGGATTACATCGGACACACCTCTCGCGCTCCTCACGTGTCTGCTCCTGCCGCTGCCGTGATTCCGTCGCCCGACCAGCAACCCCGATTCCACTACGCGTGGGTCGTCGTGGCGATGACGTTCGTGATCCTGCTCGTCTCGGCCGGGGTGCGCGCCGTGCCGGCGGTGCTGATGATCCCGCTCGAGCAGGAGTTCGGCTGGCTGCGCACCACGACGTCGGCCGCGCTGTCGATCAACATTCTTCTGTATGGTTTGACGGGACCGTTCGCCGGCTCGCTTATGGCGCGCGTCGGCGTGCGACGTGTCGTGCTCTCGGCGCTCGCGGTGCTCGCGGTGGGCGCTGCGATCGCGCCACTGATCCGCCACAGCTGGCAGCTCATGGCGCTGTGGGGACTCGGCATCGGCGTCGGCACCGGTCTCGTCGCCGTCGTGCTCGCGGCGACGGTGGTGAACCGCTGGTTCGTCACGCGTCGCGGCACGGTGCTCGGCGTGCTCACGGCAAGCGCGTCCACGGGGCAGCTCGTCTTTCTCCCGATGCTCGCGCACGCGACGGCGCGCTGGGGCTGGCGCGTCGCCGTGCTGA
>JBJMNM010000625.1:0-9472 GCA_045804305.1 Gemmatimonadaceae bacterium
CGACCATCTCCGTGATCGACTTGTACGCCTTGGCCTTGCCGACGTCGAGATCGTTGGCGTATCGCGCCGCGGCCGTCGCGTTCTTGGCGCTCGGGCTCCAGACGCCGAGCACGTCGGCGTCGCGCACCCCGGTCCAACCCAGCATGTGGAACTTCGCGTTGAAGCCGCTGCCGACGAAACCGACGCCGAGTCGCTTCTCGCTCATGCCTTGCGGCTGCGGGCCAGGGACGCGTCGAATTCCTCGTAGCTCACGCCGAGCTTCTGCGTCGCTTCAGGGGGGCAGCCGTCCCAGTTTGGGTTGAAGACGTTCCCCATGTACTTCAGATCCTGCCAGCCCATGGCACTGGAGAAGAACGCCGAGCCCACATTGGAGCGGAACCGAGTAAACCACGCCGTGCCCGCGGCGAATTCGGGCTTCGCCTTCCTTGGGAAAGCGATGTCGTCCAGCACGCCGCGCCGCTGCGCGTCGGAGGCGTCGAGGAAGTTCTTGCCGTAGCGGTGACGATGCTCGGCGTCGAGCCAGGCGAGGCCGCCGCGCATGGACACCTTCGACGCCTCGCTCGTCTCCTTGTCCATCAGCATGAAGTCGATGAACTCGGGCGCCTTGGCGTCGGTCGCGCTGCCGGAGCGCTCGTCCTTCGGGATGATCATGTCGGCGAGCAGGCGCACCGTGCGCCACTCGTGCGGCGTGAAGAACTTCGGCGTGTACGGCGCGCCGGTGCCTTCGTCCTGCAGACGCTGCATGAATTTGGTCGCGCGGTCGATGCTCGGGGCCGACCAGTCGAGCATGCCGGCGACCGGCACGGCGGCGAAGGCCTTCAGCGCGTCCCGGCGTGAGACGTCGGTCATAGCTGCCCCGCCTTGCGCTGCTGCATGATCATGTCGGAGGTGCGCCACGCGAGCGCGAGAATCGTCCAGGTGGGATTCTTGTCCGCCTGCGTGGGGAATGGCCCGCCGTCGGCGACGAAGAGATTCTTGCAGTCGTGCGCCTGACAGCTCGAGTTGAGCACCGAAGTGGACGGGTTGCTGCCCATCTGCACGCAGCCCAGCTCGTGGATGATCTGCCCACCGGCGGCGATGCCGTAGTTCTGCTCCTTGCCCGGCATCGGATTGAACACCGTTCCGCCCATCTCGGCGATCAGCGCGCGGAAGGTCTCCTGCATGTGCTTGACCTGATTGTACTCGTGGTCGGTGAACTTCCAGTGGAAGCGCGCGACGGGAATGCCCCACTGATCCACGACCTGCGGGTCGAGCTCCATGTACGAGTCGGCATTCGGGAGCATCTCCCCGCGACCGCTGAAGCCGATCGTCGCGCCGTAGTATCGGCGGTAATCGTCCTTGAGCGACTGGCCGTAGCCGCCGCCGCCGGGGTAGTTGTGGATCCCGCCCATGAAGCCGTAGCCCGGCTGGCCCAGCCCGCCACCCACTTCGATATGGTAGCCGCGCGGGAAGTCGAGCTTCCTGTTGTCGAGCCACCAGGGCATGTACACGTGCATGCCGCCCACGCCGTCTTCATTGTGCGGCACGTGGTCCACCATGCTCGGGATGAACCCGGAGACGTCGGTGCCCGTGGTGTCGGTCAGCCCCTTGCCTACCCAGCCGGACGAGTTGCCGAGGCCCTGCGGGAAGCGCGACGACTTGGAGTTCAACATCAGCCGCGCCGACTCGACCGCGCTCGCCGCCAGCACGACGACGCGCGCCTTCACGTGCTTGTCGGTGTTGGTCCTCTTGTCGATGTACGTCACGCCGGTCGCGAGACCGTTCTTGCCGACGGTCACCTCGCGCGCCATCGCGTTGGTGATGAGCGTGAGCTTCCCCGTCTTGAGCGCCGGCGCGATCAGCACGTCGGGGCTGGAGAAGTTCGCCTTCACCGAACAGCCGCGGTTGCACTGGCCGCAGTAGTGGCACGCCTGGCGGCCGGGCAGCGCCTTCGTCGTGATCGAGAGGCGCGACGGGATGCAGGTGATGCCGAGCTTGTCGCTCGTCTTCTTCACCAGCAGCTCGTAGCAGCGCGGGCGTGGCGCGGGCTGGAAGTTGCCGTCGGGATGATTGCGCAATCCCTCTCGGCTGCCGAACACGCCGATCAGGTCGTCGACGCGGTCGTAGTAGGGCGCCACGTCGTCGTAGGAGATCGGCCAGTCCTCGCCGAGTCCGTCCTTGCTCTTCGACTTGAAGTCGTCCGGGCCGAAGCGGAGCGAGATTCGTCCCCAGTGGTTCGTGCGGCCGCCGAGCATGCGGCCGCGCCACCACATGAACTTCTGTCCGGCGGCGACGGTGTACGGCTCGCCCTCGATGTCCCAGGCGCCGTCGCAGGCGTCGAACTCACCGAAGGGGCGCTCGCGCGTGGATGCACCGCGCCGCGGTGAGGCCCACGCCGGCACGAGCATCTTCGAGTTCTTCGACGCGTACCATTCACCGCCCGCCTCGAGCATCACGACCTTCGCGCCCTGCTGCGTGAGCGCGTACGCGGCCATGCCGCCACCAGCGCCCGAGCCGACGATACAGACGTCGTACTCGGTCTCCTCGTTCACCATCGAATGCATCAGTATTTCAGCTTGGTGAGGTAAGCGTGGCTCGTACGAATGGCGACGAGCGGTTCGCTGCCGGGATTGTCGTTCTCGACGAAGGCGTGCTTCGCGCCCTGCGCCCGCGCCGCGGTGATGACCTTCTTCCAGTCGATCGTGCCGCTGCCGACGTTGGTGATCTCCTGCGCGGGCGCGGGGGTGGCGTCCTTGAGGTGCAGCAGCGAGAAGCGGCCCGGATACTTCTTGAAGAACGCGATCGGATCGCCGCCGCCCTTGGTCACCCAGTACACGTCCATCTCGTAGCCGACGCGCTTGGGATCGGTGCGCGAGAGCAGCATGTCGAGATAAGTCCCGGCGCCGTTCGGATCCTTGGCGAGCTCGAAGTCGTGATTGTGGTAGGCGAACTTGAGCCCCGCCTTGGTGGCCGTCTCGGACAGAGTGTTGAGCCGGTCGGCGAGCCGGTAGAAGTCGTCCGGCGTCTTGCGCAGCGACGGATCGAGCCACGGGATCACGATGTACTCGTGCCCGATCTCCTTGACCGTGGCGATCGACTTCGCCCAGGCGTCGTCGTCCTTCGGGAGCGGGATGTGGGTGGACGGCGACGAGAGTCCATTCTTCTTGAGCACCTCTCGCACCTGCGCCGGCGTTCGCCCGTAGTAGCCGGCGAACTCCACCTCCTTGTAGCCGGCCTTGGCCACGTTGGCGAGGGTACCGTCGAAGTCCTTCTCCATGATGGAGCGGAGCGTGTAGAGCTGGATGCCGAGCGGCAGGCGTTTCGGCTTCGCCACTTCGAGGCTCTCCAGCCGGCCCGGCTTCAGCGCGCCGAGGGCCGCAGCCCCCACCGCCGTGATTCCGAGCGTGCCGAGGAACTCGCGTCGAGTCTGCATAGGGGCGAATGTGTCATGCGAGCGGGGCGCGGGGAAGGGTCTCGACCGGGATGGCCGCGCGAGGGCAACGGCTCTATCGCGGAACTACGCGGAAACTGCCAGGGCCATGGACCGCGCGGAGAACTGCAACTGACTGGGAACGGGGTGAAAGGGCGGAGCTCGCTAGGGTGCTCAGCAGTGTCCCGACACCCCCCAAAGCGCTCTTCTTTCTGGTAGTTGTTGTTTGCAGTCCTCTGCGTCCTCTGCGTCCTCTGCGGTTCAAGCACTTGCAAGAGCATTGAACCGCAGAGGACGCAGAGGACGCAGAGGGAGGCACACTGGTATGGCACCAGCGCCAAGCAGGCTCCCGTCGATCCCCCGAGGTTCTTCCTTTCTTGCTGCGGTATCCGCCTTCAACGCCCCGCGATATCTTCCCCCTCATGGCCACCCCCGCCCTCGACGCCTCTCGAGCCGACACCGAGCGCGCGGCGCGTCCGTCGGCACTCGCCGGTTCGCTCATCGGCTCGGAGATCCTCAAGATCGCCGCGGACGTGCGGGCCCTGGCCGCCGACGGGCGAGACCTCTGCAACCTCACGGTCGGGGACTTCTCGCCGGCCGAGTTCCGGATCCCCGAGCTGCTCGAGCACGGGATCGTCGAGGCGCTGCGGCGCGGGGAGACGAACTATCCCCCCTCCGACGGCATCCTCCCCCTGCGCGAGGCGGTGCGGTCGCTCTACCGCCGCGAGCTCGGCTTCACCCCTGACCTGGCGTCGGTCATCATCACCGCCGGCTCCCGCCCCGGGATCTATGCGGCGTACCGGTCGCTGGTCGATCCCGGCGACCGCGTGGTGTATCCCACGCCGTCGTGGAACAACAACCACTACGTGCACCTGTCGTCGGCGAAGGGCGTGGCCGTGCCGTGCGACGCGAGCGCCCGCTTCATGCCCACCCGCGCGACGCTCGAGCGCGCGGTGCGCGGCGCGCGGATGCTCTGTCTCTGCTCGCCCCAGAACCCGGCTGGCACCGCATTGACGGCCGACGAGCTGCGCGGCATCTGCGAGCTCGTCGTCGAGGAGAACGAGCGTCGCGGCCCCGGCGAGCGGCCGCTGTACCTCCTGTACGATCAGGTCTACTGGGCGCTCACCTTCGGCGACGTCCGCCACGTGCATCCGATCGGCGTGTGCCCCGAGGTCGCGCCCTACGCCGTGTACATCGACGGCATCTCCAAGGCGTTCGCCGCGACGGGTGTGCGGGTCGGCTGGATCGTCGCCCCCACCGACATTGCCGGTCCGATGAGTGGACTGCTCGGCCACGTTGGCGCATGGGCGCCCAGGGCCGAGCAGAGCGCGACCGCGTCGCTGCTCACGAACACCGAAGCGATGCGCTCGTACTGGACGACGATGATCGCCGGCGTGCGCGCTCGGCTCGACGCGCTGTACGCGGGACTGACCGCGATGCGCGACGAGGGACTCCCGGTCGATGCGATCGCGCCGCAGGGCGCCATCTATCTGAGCGCGAAGTTCGCGCTGACTGGCCGCGTCTCACCGGATGGCACTCGGCTCGACAGCGACGAAGCGGTGCGCGCGTATCTGCTTCGCGCGGCCGGCGCGGCCATCGTCCCCTTCCACGCCTTCGGCGTGACGCGCGACACGGGATGGTTCCGCCTCTCCGTCGGCGCAGTGTCCCCGGAACAGATAGAACGCATGCTGCCGAGGCTCCGCGCGGCCATCGCCGCGACGTGAGGATCGCCAGGAGGAGGATCGCGTCTCGCCTCGCATGAACGCACGCGCGTGGTGGCGTTGGTCGTCGTGGTCGCTCAACCGCAAGCTGCCGGTGCTCACGGCGGCAATCGTCGTGGTCGTGGTGGCGAGCTCGCTCGCGCTCACCTACGATGCGCTCCGGCGCGGCCGCATCGACGCCATGAACGACCGGCTCCAGCGACTGGCACGCCAGCTCGTGACGACGAGCGACGTGAACCTGCGCGCGCGGTTCGCGTTCGTTCGCCAGGTGGCGGCCGACAGCGCGGTGCTCTCGGCGCTGCGCCACGCGAATGCCGGCCGCGCGATCGCCGACACTGCCGGCGTGTCGCAGGCCCTGCTCCGGTTGCGGGCCGTGCCCGACTCGTCGCTGCCGATCGAGCTCTGGACGAACGACGAGCGGCGCATCGCGCGCGTCGGCACCGAGGTGCGCGGCGACTCGCTCATGGCCCGCCGGCCCGAGCTGCGAACGCTCGGCGCGCGCGGTGGCGTCTCGGAGATCACCACACGGAACAAGAGCTCCGACAGCATCCAGGTGGGCGCGATGTACGGCGCCGGCGGCAACGTGCTCTACTGGACGATCGTGCCCGTGCGCGATCGCGACAGTCGCATCGGCTTCATCGCGCAGCAGCGCGCCTTCCGCAACACGGCGCAGAGCGCCACGATCGTGAAGGAGCTGCTCGGCAACGACGTCACGCTGTACCTGCACAACGCCACCGACGGGTTCTGGTCCACCTACATGGGTGAGCCCACGACTCCCGTCGCCGGCATCGACTCGGCGACGAACGACTTCATTGGCACGCGCGCCGGCGTGGGGCGCGTGCTCGCGCACGAGCAGCGGCTCAACGGCCTGCCGTGGGTGGTGGACGTGGAAGCGCCGATGGCGGCGCTGCTGGCGGAGCCGCTCGCCACGCTGCGGCGGCTCGCGATGCTCAGCCTCATCATCGCGGCGCTGGGCGTGATCGCGGCGTGGCTGATCAGCCGCCGGATCACGTATCCATTGACCTCCCTGGCAACCGTGTCCGAGGCGCTCGCGCGGGGCGACTACGAGTCCCGCGTCCCGGAGCGGCGCAGCCGCGAGTCGCGCGACGAGGTGACCCGCCTCGCCGCCACCTTCAATCGGATGGCGTCCGAGATCGAGGGCTCACACCGGATGCTCGAGAAGCAGGTGGCGGACGCGGAGGCGACGAATCAGAAGCTCCAGCAGCTCTCCGCCGATGCCGAAGAGGCGCGCGACGCCGCGCAGCAGGCCAACCGCGCGAAGAGCGACTTCCTGGCCGTGATGAGCCACGAGCTGCGCACGCCGCTCAACGCGATCGGCGGCTATGCGGAGATCCTGCAGCTCGGCATCCACGGCGACGTGACCGAGAAGCAGCGCGATGCGATCGCGCGAATCACGCGCAGCCAGCAGATGCTTCTGTCGCTGATCAACGACGTTCTCAACTTCGCCAAGCTCGACGCCGGTCACGTTCAATATCAGATGGACGACGTGCAGCTGCACGACACGATCGCCGCGATCGAGCCGCTGATCGAGCCGCAGCTCGGAGCCCGGCGGCTGGCCTACCGCTTCGACTGCGACTGCGACACGTCCCCCGTCGTTCGGGCCGACCGCGACAAGCTCCAGCAGATCGTGCTGAACCTCCTCTCGAACGCGATCAAGTTCACCGCCCCGGGTGGGCAGATCACGCTCTCGTGCGAGGAGGATGGCGAGTCCGTTCTCACGCACGTCACCGACACCGGCATCGGCATCGCCGCCGAGCGCATCGAGGCGATCTTCGATCCGTTCGTGCAGGTGGATCGCGCGCTCAACCGGCCGCACGATGGTGTGGGGTTGGGGTTGTCGATCAGTCGGGATCTGGCGCGGGGGATGGGCGGAAGGCTCGAGGTGGAGTCGGAGATCGGGGTGGGGAGCACGTTCACGCTGCGGTTGCAGAAGGGCTGAAGCTTTAAGTTTTCAGCCCGGAAGCCAGGGCAGAAGACGCTGCAAGTTGCAAGCTCTCAGCAACAAGCTGTTGCTGATCGCCGGTGCGAATGAAGATCGCGAAACTTGGCCACGTAGGTGACGAACGGCGGAACGCTTGTCATCCCGCACTCGCTTCGCTCCTGCGGGATGACACATTAGCTCCCTGAGATCCTTCCCCGGATGACACATTAGCTCCTTTGAGATGCTTCCCCTCCTTGGAATCGCCGTTGTCGTCATCGGCTTCGCCGCCCGCCTGAACCCGCTGCTCGTCGTCACCGTCGCCGGCCTGGTGACTGGACTCGCGAGCGGCCTCGGCCCCGTTGAAGTCGTGAGCGCCTTCGGCAAGGCCTTCATCGAGAGCCGGTTCGTGGCGATCGTGTGGCTCGTGCTGCCGGTGATCGGGCTGCTCGAGCGCGCGGGGCTCAAGGAGCGGGCACGGACCGTCATCGCCGGCATTCCCGCCGCCACGGCCGGACGCGTGCTCACGATCTACTTCACCGTCCGCCAGATCACCGCCGCGCTCGGGCTGATCTCGCTTGGCGGCCACGCGCAGATGGTGCGGCCGCTCGTTGCGCCGATGGCCGAGGGTGCTGCCGAGAACAACCTCGGCCCGATTGCGGACGAGACTCGCTTTCGCATCCGCGCCCACGCCGCCGCGACCGACAACGTGGCCGTGATGTTCGGTGAGGACATCTTCATCGCGGTCGGGTCCATCCTGCTCATCAAGGGCTTTCTCGGGCAGAACGGCGTGCAGGTGGAGCCGGCCCAGCTCGCGATCTGGGCGGTGCCGAGCGCGATCGCGGCGTGGGTGATCCACAACGTGCGGCTCGTGCTGCTCGACCGCTCGCTGCGCTCATGATCACCCTCGAGCACACCTACTGGCTCATGGGCGCGCTGGCCGGTGGCGTCGCCCTCGTGAACCTGCGCGACCCGAGCAACCCGAAGCGCTACAACAACGCGCTCTTCTGGGGCATCTACGCCGTCACGTTCCTCGTCGGATCATCTCTGCCGCATTTCGCGAGCGGCTGTCTCGTGATCGGCATGGTGCTCGTCGCGAGCATCGGCAAGCTCGGTCAGGGCACGCGCGAGGCGCAGACGCCAGCGCAGCGAGCGGCGAGCGCGGCTCGCTGGGGGAACCGGCTCTTCATTCCCGCGCTCACGATCCCGGCCGTGACGCTGCTCGGCAACGCGGTGCTCAAGGGACTCCTGATCAACGGCGCGCCCATCGTGGACCCGAAGCAGGTCTCCGTCATCTCGCTCGCGCTCGGCGCCATCGCCGGCCTGCTCGTCGGCTACGCGATGCTGCGTCCCCCGCCGCTCGCGCCGCTGCACGAGGCCAGGCGGCTCTGGGATTCCGTCGGCTGGGCGGCGGTGCTCCCGCAGATGCTCGCCGCGCTCGGCGCCATCTTCGCGTTGGCCGGTGTCGGCGGGATTGTAGCCAGGCTGGCTGGGCAATGGCTCCCACTCGGCAGCCCGTTCGCCGTGGTCGTGACGTATACGGTAGGGATGGCGCTCTTCACGATGATCATGGGCAATGCGTTCGCCGCCTTCCCGGTGATGACCGCCGGGATCGGCCTGCCGCTGATCGTGACCCGCTTCGGGGGCGACGTCACGATCATGGCCGCCGTCGGGATGCTGTCGGGGTTCTGCGGGACGCTCATGACCCCGATGGCCGCCAACTTCAACATCGTCCCGGCGGCGCTGCTCGAGCTTCCGGACGAGTATGCGGTGATCAAGGCCCAGATCCCCACGGCGCTGGCGCTGCTCGCGGTGAATACGGGGATCATGTACGTATTCGCGTTCAGGTGACGAGACTATAATGAAGGGCGACGCCGCCGCATTCTCTCCGCAGTACATGTTCTTCTGGAGTAGCTGAGCGATGCCCGAACCTGTGACGCTGTCACTCTCTCTCGCGAGCGGCTTCGCGCGACTCGTGCTCTCGCACGTCGAGCGCGAGTACCCCAACAAGCTCGATCACGTGCTCCTGAGCGGGACCGACGTGCAGGCGCCGCGCGCGCTGCATCCCGTCTTCTTCGGCAGCTTCGATTGGCATTCGTGCGTGCACGGGTACTGGCTGCTCTCCACGCTCCTGCGCCAATTCCCCGACCTGCCGGAGAAGGCGGCGATCCACGCGCTGTTCGAGCGTCAGTTCCGCCAGAACAAGATCTCCACCGAGGTGCTGTACCTGTGCGCGCCGGGTCGAGCGGGCTTCGAGCGACCCTATGGGTGGGCGTGGCTGTTGATGCTCTCGGCGGAGCTGGCGCGTCCGGCGTCGCCCGATGCGGCGCGCGCGGGGCGCATGCTCCAGCCGCTCGCCGATGCGGTCGTGATGCGATACATGGAACACTTCCCGAAGGCGAC
>JBJMNM010000626.1:0-3190 GCA_045804305.1 Gemmatimonadaceae bacterium
AGATCCCCGATGGAGTTGAAGGCATAGCTGCCGAACGAGTTCGCGACGCCCTCCTGTCGCAATCCGTCGGCGCGCGCCCAGGCCAACGCCTTGAAGCGATGCCGACGGCCACCGGCGTTCCAGATCGTCTCGTTGGCGCCTTCGGCCGTCCAGCGTCGATCGTCGGCGGGCAGAAAGGTGCCGCCACCGAGCGTGAGCCCCGTGATGTCGCGTGTCGCCGTCGCGTCGCCGGAGCGAACGAGCACGCTCGCGCCCGGAAGCGCCTCGTACGGCGTCACGGTGCTGTGCACGCCACTCGCGGCGAGGCGCGTCTCGGTGAGGATGCGCTGACCCTCGCCCACGTAGTTGCCGAGCGTGAGCTGGGCGCCGAGCGTGCTCTCGCGTCGCTCGCCAGCGGCGGAGGGTGCGGCGAGCGGGCCGAAGCCCAGCGCGCCGTCGCGCGACACGCCGATGAAGGTCGTCAGGGCCCGCGTGATCAGCGTGTCGCGCGTGTCATCGAGTCGCGAGAGCCAGCTTACCGCCGTGTGCTCGCGATTCTGGGGCACGCCTTGGCCGCCGAGCGGAATGCCAAGGGGTGCGGCCACGGCGAGGAGCCGCGCCACCGAGTCCGGCGCCACGCCAGCGCGCAGCAGCGCGTCGGCGTCGGCGCGGACGAGAGTCGCGGGATCGCTCGCGCTGCGCGCCACGTCCAGCGCGACGTTGTAGGTGAGGGCCGTGCGGATCAGCTCACCGTCCGCGCCGGTGCTGCCGCGAAAACCACCGCTGCGTGCGCCGAGCGCGCGGCCCGTGGCGTCGGTGAACTGCAGTGTCGGCGGGTCGAGCGTGAGGAAGGCATTGCGCCGCTGATAGAAGCGATCGCCCGGTCCGAGACGCACGTCGATGTTCGCGCCGGCAAAGCCGCCCCGCGTCGGGTCGAAGGTGGCGCCGGTCACGCGCGTCTCCGTGCGCGCCGCGCGCGGGATGGAACCGCCGGCGAGCGCCATGCCGTTGAGCGTGTTGAGGTTCGACTCCGCGCCGGAGCCGAGGATGGAGGGGCCGCTCGTACCCATCGTCACGTTCGACATCGTGCCTGCGATGGCATTGAGATCCCCCGCGACGGTCGGCGAGATCTGTCCAGCCACGCCGTCGTTCCATTTCTCGGACGAACCAGGGTCGGGGTTGGTCGGCCGGATGGGATTGGTCGCCCGCACCGGCTTCTCGGCGGTCACCTTGATGGCATCCAGCAGCGTGAGATCGCGCGCAAGCGTGAAGTTGGCCACGAGCTCGTGCTCGGCGTCCTGTCGCTGCACGCGGCGGCGGGCAGCCTTGAAGCCGGGCGCGCTCACATACACGAGATAGTCGCCCGTACCCTGCTCGAACCGCACGCTGTAGGTGCCCGTGGAGTCGCTTCTGGTCTGCTGCACGAGGCGATCGGGGCCGCGCGTCACCATCACGGTGGCGACGAGCGCGTGTGAGGAGTCGTCGGTCACGCGCCCGCGTATCACCTCGGGCACCGCCTGCTGCTGCGCGGCACCGTGGGCCAGAGGCAACGCGAGGGCGGACAGCAGGAGCGCGAGAGCGCGGATGGTCATGCGGACTCCAACTACCGGTGGGCGCGCGCAGTCGGCTCCGGCATCGGAGCGGACGTCGACCGTTTGACACAGGGACCCGGAAAATCGTTCGTGCGTGCGGGTCCGGGACGATACGGACAGATCCGCGCCGAGTTTCCGGCTCCGATCAGTCCGCGAGTGGAGCGTCCAGCTCGAGCGAGAGCTGCGCGCCCCCATGCGCGCCGGTCCTCGCGCCGCTGCCCTCCTCGTCGTTCTCGCCGCCGTCCTGCGTGGTCTCGTAGTAGCGGCCGTAGGCGACGCCGTGTTGCGCGCACACGGCGGCGAAGCGCTCGCGCAAACCCTCGCGATACCGCTCGTTGACCTGATGTCCGCGCGCATATGCGCGCCGATAACGCTCGGCCAGCGCGGGAAACTCCGCTTCGATGAACGGGATGTAGCGATCGCGCGCGGTGCGGCGCAGGCGCAGTGCGCATGCGCCGACATACGAGACGTTCGCCTGGGCGAGCGCACGCACCAGCGCGTCGATCATCTCGGGTGCGTCGGTGATGCCCGGCAGCACCGGCATCACGTTCACGCCGACCTCGATCCCCGCTCCTCTCAGGCGGGCGATCCCTCGCAGCCGCGCTTCAGGTGTGGGAGCACGCGGCTCCAGCCGGCGAGCCAGCTCGCGATCGACCGTGATGAGCGACACGTGCACCGTGATCCTGGATCGCTCGGCGATGCGCGTGAGCAGGTCGAGATCTCGCGTCACGAGCGGGCTCTTCGTGATGATCGTGACCTGGAGGTCCGCATGCTCCGCCAGCGCCTCCAGCACCGCACGCGTGAGTCGAAATCGTCGCTCCGCGGGCTGGTAGGGATCGGTGGCGGTCCCGATCACCACGCCCTCCTCCCGTAACCCGGCGAGGATTGCAGGCTTCGTCAGCGCGCGTCGTACGAGCGCGCCCGCGTCGCGCTTCACGAAGATGCGTCGCTCGAAGGCGAGCCAGGGCGGCAGCTCCTCCGTCTCGGAGTGCGGCGCTCCGTCTACCTCGAATGGTTGCGCGGCCAGCCGCTCACCGACATATCGATGGGCGTATCTGGCGTAGCAGTACTGGCATCCGAACGCGCAGCCCACGTATGGGTTGATCGACCACCAGCCCATCCCCGTCGTGCCGGGTCCATTGAGCAGGGACTTCGGCGAGGTGCCGAAATAGCGGATGTCCTTCTGCTCCCCGAGCACCGGCAGTGGCTGTCGAGTTGCAGGAAGGTCCGCGAACATTCCGATCTGCAGCATGAGCCGGCGCTTCTCCGTAAGGTCCACGTGATGAGTACCGAACAAACGCCGAAACCACAAGAGCCGGAGCCCGCACTTTCCGCTTCCCGCACCGCTGCCGATCCGGCGGTCGAGCTCTACATTCCCCGCCGTGATGCTCCCCGCATGGACTCCGTGACCTCGCGCGCCCCGCTGGCGATCCGAGCCGCGCTGCGCGTGCTCCAGTTCGGTGCGGTAGCGGTGGTGCTGGCGGCGGCGCCCTACAAGGCGATCGACCTCGATCGGTTCTTCATTCCGAAAGAAGTGGCGCTGCACGCCACGGCCCTGCTCGCCACGCTGCTGTGCCTCTCCCGCGCACGGCGCCTCGGGCTCGCTCGCGTGGATCAGC
>JBJMNM010000627.1:0-2365 GCA_045804305.1 Gemmatimonadaceae bacterium
CATCCGAGCACCGCGTGTGGGCGTCAGCGTATCGCTCACGCGGTCCCACGAGAGCCGCGCATCCAGCTCCGCGGCCACGTCGCTCGGATATTTCCCCGACAGCATGCCGAGCACCTCGTCGAACGCGGCACGGGTCAGGCCATGGTACGGGTAGGCCCGACGCACGAATTGAAAGAGCTCGACACTCGTCCATTCCGGCGTTTCGCTCGCCACGATCGCGACGACGAGCTGCGCGAGCACGTCGAGCGCGTTCTGCACCACGCGCGTCGGCTCCACGTCGCCGCTGCGCATGGCGTCGAGAATGGCGAGCTGCTCCAGCGCGTCGTCGCGAAAGGTGGGGATGAAGAGGCCGCGGCTCGTGGCGTCGAGCGAGTGCCCCGCGCGTCCCACGCGCTGGAGCGCCGCGGCGACCCGCTTGGGGCTCTGGAGCTGGACCACCAGGTCCACCGAGCCGACGTCGATGCCCAGCTCGAGTGAGCTCGTGGTCACGAGCGCGCGCAGCTCGCCGGCCTTGAGCCGCTCCTCCAGCATGAAGCGACGTTCGCGCGACAGCGAGCCGTGGTATGGCAACGCCATCTCCTCCCCCGCGAGCGCATTGACTCGCGCCGCCATCCGCTCGGCCTGCGCGCGGTTGTTCACGAACACGAGCGTGGTGCGCGCGCCGCGGATGTGGTCGAGCACCAGCGGCGCCACCGACGTCCAGATCGTCCCGCCTACGTTCGCGAGGTCGTCCACCGGCGACACGACGCTCGTCTCCATGCGCTTCACGAGACCGCAGTCGACGATCTGCACGGGACGGAAGAGGGGCGCTTGTCGGCTCGTCGGTTCGTCGGCTTTCGGCCAGCGTCGGTCGGCCTCGCGTCCTGAGGTCGGCCGAGAGCCGGAAACCGACGAACCGATGAACGTAGTTGCAGGTGGTTCACACCCGCCTAGAAACCGCGCCACCTCATCCAGCGGCCGCTGCGTGGCCGAGAGCCCGATGCGTTGTGGGGCATCGGGTGCCACGCGCGTGAGCCGCTCGAGCGTGAGCGCGAGGTGCGAGCCCCGCTTCGTGCCGGCTACCGCGTGGATCTCGTCCACGATCACCGCTCGCAGCGCGCTGAACATCGTGCGTCCCCGCATGCTGGTGAGCAGGATGTGCAGCGACTCCGGCGTGGTGATCAGGATGTGCGGCGTCTTGCGCAGCATCCTCGCGCGCGCCGACGCCGGCGTGTCGCCGGTGCGCACCGCCACGCGGATGTCGGGGAAGCGCTCGCCGGCCGCCTCGAACCGCTGCTTCAGCTCCGCCAGCGGTGCCTCGAGGTTGCGCTGGACGTCGTTGTTGAGCGCCTTGAGCGGCGAGATGTAGAGCAGGTGCACCGCGTTCGCGAGCGGCGCCTGGAGGCCTTCGGTGATGAGGACGTTGAGCTCCCAGAGGAAGGCAGCGAGGGTCTTGCCGGTGCCTGTCGGGGCGAGGATGAGGGTATCCTCGCCCCGCGCGATCGCCGGCCACCCCGCACGCTGCGGCGCCGATGGCTCGCCGAGCGTCTCGGTGAACCATTGGCCCACGATCGGGTGGAATGAGCGCAGGGCGTCGTCGGGCATCGTGGCGGAAGGTTGCGAGAAGCATGCGCGGGGGGGAGGGGCGGCCTACTCCACACCGACTGCGGGAGTTTCGGATCGACCCGGATCTTCGGATCGGCTCCGGGACGGAGCCGGTCTCCGCGCACCGCTGCCAGCCCCCCGACCCCAAAGGTCCTTATTTTGGGTCGCGGCTCCAATAAGATGAAAATGCTTTGGGGTCGATGGGACACGCCTCGGCGCGGGGCCATGTCGGTGTGCCGGAAACCAAGCCCTGCACCAACAAAAAAGAACATGTGTTGGGGCTCGCCGGGACGAGACTCTGCGCCGAGCAGTGTTTCCGCGAGGATCCGCGGCTGTTCCGATCCGCGAAGATCCGCGATCACGCCGTTGAACTGCTTTATCGCGGATCCACGCGGAAACGCCCGCGGATCCTCGCGGAAAACGGCAGGCTCCGATACCAAGCGTGTCTCCACGCACCGCAGTCAGCCCCGCGACTCCAAAGTGCCTTCCTCTTTTGGTCGCGGGGGTGGTCTCGTGCGCCATGGCTGGCTCGAGGCAGGATCCGCCTGACCCGCACCATCCGCCGCATCCGGACGAACCTGCGTCTGTGGGGCCGGCCGGAGTGGCCGTTCCCGAAGCGCGAGGCCAGCCCCGGGCGACCTATCCGTGCCATATTCCCCCTTTCACTACACGAGACTGACTGACATGCGCTACCGCAGATTCGGCCGTACCGGCTGGCAGGTGAGCGAGATCGGCTACGGCATGTGGGGAATGGCCGGCTGGACCGGCTCCGACGACGCGC
>JBJMNM010000628.1:0-5114 GCA_045804305.1 Gemmatimonadaceae bacterium
AACTGATGGACTGGGCCGGAACTCGGTCCGGCGGCGCGGCAGGCTGCGTCGAGGCCAGGTAGCTCAGTTGGTAGAGCAGCGGACTGAAAATCCGCGTGTCGGGGGTTCGATTCCCTCCCTGGCCACTCCTTCACGGAAGTCCTAGACAGTCAGATTCAACGCGAACGGCCACCAGCAATGGTGGCCGTTCGGCATTATCGCACGAAGGGCACACGTCAACCATCGGGGCCATCGTGCGAGCAGGGCGGAGGATCCCGTTTCGGATCCTTGATCACGGCCGTCGCCCCCGATCCGCCGCCCTACCTCACGTCCGGCCACCGTCATCGTCGTCGTCGCCGTCGCGGTCATCGTCGCGGAAGGCGTGAAACGATCGCTTGATGTTCTCGGCCACGAGAACAGCATTCGGGCCACCGGCATTCGCGGTGGATGGATCGATCAGCGCGCCGGACCGCGTCCGGAACCAGTTCGTCAGATCCACACTTACCGTCACGTTCGGCGAGTTCGCGTCCACGACGAGCGGCGGTTGAAGGTCCGCTCGAACTCGACGCGGGGCGCGCCCTGGTACGTGAACTTGCTGCCGTTGAACGTGCCCTCGACCACGACGCTCACCCCATTGAGCTCGGGATGCGCGGTGAGGAAAGCCGACGAGCTGCGGCCATGCTCACTGTCCGAGCGCAGCAGGCGAATCTTCGCCTCGAGCGCGGAATAGCTGCCGGCGGGCACGCTCGCGTTCAATATGCTCACGGCTGTGCCGTTGACCGGGAGGTCGACCACCGTGGGGGCGAGCTCCAGCTCCGCGCACTCGTTCTCATCAACGTCGTCGTCGCCCATGGGAGCGTCGCTGGTGCAAATCGCTCCCAGGCGCTGCAGCTCCATGCGTGCGACGACGAGTTGAGCTCTTGTGATGACGAGCGCGTCGGCACCCGTGGTCAGCGACAGGTCGCGCATGGCGCCAACATCCGCCGCCGTACGGGAGAACGATGCGCCGGCCGGCGCTGCCGTACTGAAGGACACCGTGATCGGCCGTACAACGCTTACGCGCGTTGTGACGGCGCGCACACATGCGCGGCTCGTATCGAAATGTTCATGCGTGTATCAAGGCGGCATACGCGGCGCCATGATCGCACCATCACGCGGCCGAGCGCGACTGGACGCGCCACATGCGCAGGCGCACGGCTCCGTACGAGCCGAGGACGAGCGTGGCCGCGATTGCCTGAGCGGCCAGCGTCTCGACTGTGGGAAAGATCGCGAACCAGAGACCCATCCAGCCAGGAATGACGCCCTGGAGCGCGGGTATGGGCGTGGTGGGAAGCCAATGCGCGAGCTGCATCTCCTGCGCTTGCTCGCCGACCATCACGAGCAGCACGATGCCGAGGAGCACGCCGGTGAGCACCAGCATCCTGCGATACGGAAGCCGGCGGTTGGCAACGAAGGTGAGCAGGGCCACGATGGCGGTGAGCCCGACACCGATCAGCACACCGTACAGGACGGGCGTCCCACCGAGCTTCAATCGATAGCTCTGAAGAAAGAGCACCACCTCGAATCCTTCACGATAGAAGGAGCTGAAGCCAAGGAGGATCAGTCCCCACAGGATGCGGGTGCGCGACGCCCGTGTTTCTACTGCACTGGCGAGGAGCTCTTTCTTGCGCGTGGTGTGCATCGCGATCCACCCCGTCCAGTAGACGCTGTGGAAGAACCAGTTCATCACGACGACGAGCACGATCACCGCGACGAGCCCGGTGGCGGCCTGCACGTAGAGCGCAGGAAGCCGCTGGGTGAGATCGTCCAGCACACCGACCGCGATGCGCCAGGTGAGCAGCGTGGCGGCGATCGCGAGCAGGACGCCGACCGTGATCGGCTGGCGGTACGGCATCCCACGCGGGTTTCGGCTCGCCGTGAGCGCCGCGAGCACGAGGATGCTTTCGAGCCCCTCGCGGAACACCAGCACAGCGATGTCCAGCACGGCTGCCGCGCCCCGATCGTGTGCCGAGAGCGGGTCGGGATTCCCTGAGGCAGTGACGGCCTGCCAGACGAGCATCGCCACGACGGCCAGGGCGCCCAGTGCGAGCAACCCGCGCGACGTGTGTGTGGTCTCCGGGGTCATCCCGATCTGTGGTCGCTCAGTGTCTGGCCCATGACGTTCATCTCGGTGAAGTCTCACTGCCGAAGCAATGATAACGAACCGCCAAGGTCTTGTAGCACGGCCGATTCGCACGCAGCTTCGGGCCCATGCCAGGCTCGGAGATCCTCTGCGTGGGTGAAGTGCTCTGGGATGCGCTGCCGGAGGGCCTGTTCCTCGGCGGCGCTCCCTTCAACGTAGCCTGCCATCTGCGCGCAGCCGGCACGCCGGTGTCGATGGTGAGCCGGGTCGGCCACGATCGTCTGGGTGAGGAAGCCCTCCGTCGGGCAGCGCGCTATGGAGTCGGGGTCGACCTCGTGCAGGTGGACGATACGCTCCCGACGGGATTCGTCAGCGTGACCGTCGACGACGCTGGCGTCCCGACGTACGAGATCGTCGCGCCGGCGGCCTGGGATGCGATCACGGCGAGCGACGCGCTGCTCGCGCGCGCCGCGAATGCACGCGCCATCGTCTTCGGCAGCCTGGCGCAGCGCGATGCAACGTCGCGACACACCATCGAGCGGCTCCTTGGGTCCACCGCCCTCAAGGTCTTCGACGTGAACCTCCGTCCGCCATTCGAGGACCGGGAGGTCGTGCGACGTTCGCTCGAGCGAGCCGACGTGGTCAAGCTCTCGGAAACCGAGATGCGCCAGGTCGCCGACTGGTTCGATCTGCGTGGCAGCCCGCGCGTCACCGCCGCCGGACTGGCCGAGTCGTTCGGTTGCTCGGTCGTGTGCATCACCCGCGGAAGCAACGGCGCGGCGCTCTGGCACGACGGGGCGTGGAGCGAGCACCCGGGCTTCACGGTGGAGGTCAAGGATACCGTCGGCGCAGGCGATGCCTTTCTCGCCGTGCTGCTCGTGGGGCTCTTGAGCGGGGGCGACGACGCCATGCTGCTCCAGAACGCGAACCTCATCGGCGCGTATGTCGCGACACAATTCGGTGCGTTGCCCACCGACCAGGCCGCCGCCATCCCAGCCGTGCCACCGCCAGCGGCAAAGCGGCCCCGACGAGGTCGTCGCGCCTGAGGTGGATCGCCACTCGTAGCGCCGCCTAGCGCTTGGCCGACCCGGTGCGCCGACGCGCCCGGGCCACGGCGCGAAGCGTAGTGACGAAGCGCTCCCGCACGGGGGAGCGCTCTCCCTGCTTCCACACCACGCTCAACGCAACGCTCAGTCCGAGGTCGCGGACGGGCCGATAGACCACGCCAGCCTGCCTGAGCCGCGTTACCGCCGTCGGCACGAACGCGACTCCCACGCCGGCGCTCACGAGGCCGATCACGGTATGCCATCCGGTCGCCTCCTGCGCGACCGTCGGACTGAAGTGCGCCGCGCGACAACGGGCAAGAAGCTCGTCATACGATGCGGGATCCGTAGGGCGGGGCCGAAGTACGAAAGCATCCGCGGCAAGATCACGCAGTCCGATGCGTGCCTTGCTCGCGAGGCGGTGTGACTGCGGCAGCGCTGCCACGAGCGACTCCTCATGCACCACCTCGGTCTGCAACCACCGCTCGGCGTCGAGCGGCGGACTGCTCAGGACGCCCAGATCGATCCGCCCATCGCGAAGCGCATCTGCCTGTTGAGAAGAATCCAGCTCCAGTAGCGAGAGCCCGATGCTCGGGAGGTGCATGCGAAAGAAGCTGAGCACGTCGGGCAGAATTCCGGACAGCGTTGCCTCCTCCACGAACGCAACGCGCAGTCGCCCGGTCTCACCACGGGCGGCGCGTTGCGCGGTGCGCTGGGCTCGCTCCGCCTGCGCGAGCACGAGACGCGCCTCGGGCAGGAATGCCGCGCCGGCATGGGTGAGATCCACACCACGCGCGCCCCGCTCGAAGAGCGCCGTGCCGATCTCGCGCTCGAGGTCGCGGATCTGGCGGCTCAACGGCGGTTGCGCGATGTGCAACCGCTGCGCGGCCCGTCCGAAGTGCAGCTCTTCGGCGACGGCCACGAAATAGCGGAGATGACGGAGCTCCATGCGGCCTCGGCGCTGTGACAGCCTCGCACGCGGCCGATACTCATACGGTATCAGATCGTGCCAAACGTGTATTGGACCCTGGACATAAATCGACGTTACTTGCAACGCGTAGGGAAGGGCACAGATGCGAATCATGCGCACGCGACGGCGTGCCGAGTGATAGAGAGGAAGAGGATGAGGATGCGGGAAGCGCGGCGCGCCACCGGGGCGTTCTTCGGACTGCTCGGCGTCGCCGTGTCGACATGGGCGGCGTTGGTGCCATTCGCCAAGGCGAGCCTTGGCCTGGACGAAGCGACACTCGGGTCGATCCTGCTGGCCTTTGGCTGCGGGACGATCGTCGCGACTGTTGCGGCCGCGCCCCTCGCTCGGCGATACGGCAGTCGCAACCTGCTCGTGGTCGCGGCATCGGCGCTCTGCTTCGTGCTGCCGCTGCTCGCGCACGCGCCGTCGGCCGCCGCGCTCGCGGTGCTGCTGTTCTGGTTCGGCGCATTCGTGGGCATCATCGGCGTGGCGGCGAACGCCCAGGCGATCACGGTGCAGGCCGCCATGGAGCGGCCAGTGATGTCGTCTTTCCACGCGATGTTCAGCCTGGGCGGACTGGCCGGCGCCGCCGGCAACAGTCTGCTGCTGCACTTCGGCATCTCGCCGCTCGCGTGTGCGATCGATGTCTCCGCCTTGCTGGTCCTGCTGATCGCGACGCAAGCCGAGAGCCTCAACCCGGATCCGGCGGTGGAGGCGCGCAGGGCATCCCACGTACGGCGGGGTCTGGCACCGCTACCCGTCCTCTTCGTGGGTTTGATGACGCTGGCGCTCTATCTCTCCGAAGGATCGATCGTGGACTGGGGGGCGGTCTTCTTCCGAGAGGTGCGTGGCTACAGCGTGTCGACGGCCGCGCTGGGCTACGCCGCCTTCTCGATCACCATGGCCGCCGGTCGACTGGCCGGTGATCGCATCGTCGAGCGGGCGGGCCCGGTGACCGTGGTGCGATACGGCGCCATTCTCGCCGCGGTCGGGTTCTTCG
>JBJMNM010000629.1:0-9420 GCA_045804305.1 Gemmatimonadaceae bacterium
GGGACGGCCGTCGGTGCGCGCCGCGGCGGAGCGTCGCCATCGAGCGCGGCGATCAACTCATCGACGCTCTGCCAGCGCGCCTCGCGCTCCTTCTCCGTCGCGCCCTCGATCGCCATGGCCAGGCGTGCGGGCACGTCGGGTCGCAGTGTGCGCACGTCCGGCAGCGCCACGTGCTTCTGGTGATAGAGCACGGAGTAGAGCGCCTCGCCCTCCCACGGACGGCGGCCGGCGAGCATCTCCCATGTCAGGAGGCCAAGACTGTAGATGTCCCCGCGCCCATCCAGCTCGCCGCCGTCGATCTGCTCGGGCGCCATGTATGCCGGCGTCCCGATGGCGACACCGTGCATGGTGAGCTGCTGCGTCTCGCTCGACATCGAGCGGGCCACGCCGAAGTCGGCGAGCAGCGCCCGCCCTTCACCGTCGATGAAGATGTTCTCGGGCTTCACGTCGCGATGCACGATGCCGCGCGCGTGCGCCGCGCCGAGTGCGCCGGCCAGCTCGCGCAGCACGCGCTCGGCGCGTGCGGCAGATAGAGGACCCTCCTCGAAGATGAGCTGCTTGAGCGTGCGTCCGGGGACGTACGCCATGACGAGCGCGACGCCGCCGTCGCCGAGGTCGAGCACCGTGTTCACACGCACGATGCTCGGATGATCGAGCTGCGCGACGAAACGGGCCTCCCGCGCGAAGCGAGCCACGGCTTCGCTGTCCTCCGCATAGCGCGCGTGAATGAGCTTGATCGCGACTTCCTTGTCCGTCGCTCGCTCGCGCGCGAGATACACGACAGCCGTGCCGCCGCGCCCGAGCTCGCGGAGGATCTCGTAGTCCGCCGCCAGCGTCAGCATGGGAGGCATGCGCTCCGCACTCACCGGGAGCTCCTCGCTACCGACATGCTCGGAATCCCTTCAGCACCAGCGTGCTCAGTGCGCGCAGAAGCGGAGGACGACGTCGCCAAGCTCGATGCGATCGCCATCGACGAGCGCGCGGTGCCCCTGAACGTTCGACAACATCTCGTCGTTGACGACGACGGGGTTCGTGCGCGAGAGGTTGGTGAGGCGCCAGCGCCCACCGGAAAAATCGAGACGAGCATGCTGCCTACTGACGGTGCTCGATGGAAGGCTCACGTGCTGCGGTGAGCTGCTCGGATCCCGGCCCAGGATTACCTCGGGCCGCTCGCCCGGCACCCGCACGAATCGAATCTCTCGCTGCAACGCCAGTCCGGATAGTACCTCCAGCCGGCCCGGGAGGAGCTGGAGCGCCTCGTCGGACGGACGACGAAAATGCACCGTATCCGTCGGTGAGTGCTCGGGCGGCTCTGCTACGGTCTCGCTCGCCACGGTGGCGTCCCGCTGCATGCTCGTTGCTGTGTGCAACGGCTCAGCCTGCCGGCTCGGGCTCGATAGCGGAAAGACCAGGTTCACCGGCTCTCGTTGAAGAGTCGACCGAGTGGCCTGTCTCCATTTCAGGTATCTCGCGGCGGCGACGCACGCCCCGAGCACCAGCACTGCGACGACCAGGTAGGTCATGGCGGACTCGACGCTGTGGTGGGCGCCAGTTGCCGAAGGAGCTCAAGCGAGCCGCGCAAGACACGTTCCCGTGCCGGCGCGGTCTCGAGTGCTAGTCGTCCTTCTGGCCGAACACCGCCATGTTGCTGGAGTGGCCAGGCGCCACCTTCTTCTCCGGGTAGATCCAGTGCACCGCCTGATTCACCGCGGTGGCCGCCTCGCCGAAGCCGCAGGCAATCAGCTTGAGCTTGCCCGGGTACGTCGTCACATCACCGGCGGCCCAGATCCCCGGGCGGCCGGTCTCCATGAGCTGATTCACCACGATCTCGTCCTTCTGGAGCGTCAGCCCCCACTGCGCGATCGGGCCGATGTCGCTCACGAACCCGAGCATCGGAAGCACGACGTCGGCCTCGACTTCCGTCGTGGTCTTCGCCTTCACGTCGCGCAGCACGATGTGGCTGAATCGCTCGCCCGCGGTCTTGCACAGCACGTCAGCGATCTCGTGGAAGGTGAAGAGCGACGCTCGGCCGTCGGCCACGTCCACGTAGAACTGCGACACCGTTGCGCCGTGCGCGCGAAACCGGTCGCTGCGGTGCACCAGTGACACGTGCGTCGCCACGCCGCGCAGCTGGGTCGCCCAATCGAACGCCGAGTCGCCGCCGCCCACGATCACGACGCGCTGCCCCATGAACTCCTTGGGGTCGGTGACCACGTCGAAGATCCCGCGCCCGTACCAGGGCTCGGTACACGCCTGCGGCAGCCGCCGCGGCGAGAACGCGCCGATGCCCGCCGCGATGACGATCGATCTGGTGGGATACTCACCCTTGCTGGTGTGCAGCACGAAATGGCCGTCGCGCTGCTCGAGTCCCGTGACCGCCTGACCCAGATGGGTCGGCTGCTGGAACTGCGCCGCCTGTTCGGCGAGCGACCTCACCAGATCCTTCGCCAGCACTTTCGGATATCCAGCGACGTCGAAGATGAACTTCTCGGGATAGAGCGCGGTGAGCTGGCCGCCGAGATCCGGGAGGGCGTCCACGATCTGGGCCGACGCTCCGCGCATGCCCGCGTAGAAGAGCGCGAAGAGCCCGACGGGGCCGCCGCCGATGATGGTGATGTCCTTCATTTCGTGATCCATGGCGGGAACAATAATCGGCAGGCCTGCCAAGCGAAGCGCCCGGCCTCAGGTATATTCCGCCCCGATGAAGATCTACACGAAGACGGGCGACCAGGGCTCTACCGGACTCTTCGGCGGCGGACGCGTGCCGAAGGATGACATCCGCGTCGAGGCATATGGTGACGTCGACGAGCTGAACGCCGTCATAGGGATGGCACGCTCGGTCGAGTTGATGCCGCGCATCGACGAGGTGCTCGTGCCCATCCAGCGCGATCTCTTCGCCATCGGCGCTCTGCTGGCTACCCCGGACCGCGAGAAGATGGCGCAGCACCTCGAGAAGGCGCGGATCGACGAGGGACGCATCGGTGAGCTCGAGCGCGCCATCGATGACGGTGAAGCCGAGCTGGAGCCGCTTCGCGCGTTCATCCTTCCGGGCGGCACACCCAAGGCAGCGGCGCTGCATGTGGCCCGGACCGTCTGCCGGCGAGCCGAGCGTCATGTCGTGCGCCTTCAGCACGAAGTGGAGCTTCCCGCCCTCGCCGTCATCTATCTCAACCGGCTGTCCGACCTCCTCTTCACCCTCGCGCGCGTGGCGAACCGCCGCGCCGGCGCCGGCGAAGTCACCTGGTAGGATGAGCACACTCGTGGCGCACGCCCCCGCCTCCTCGCCAACACGTGCCGTTGACGCAGGTAGCTATCGCGTCATCATCGGCGCAGGGCTGCGCCGAGCGTTTGCATCGTGGATCGTCGACGCCGCACCCGCGCATCGATTCGCCGTGGTGAGCGACGCGGACGTCGCACCCCTCTACGCCGACGCACTCGTGTCGGACCTCGGCCGGCATGCGCGAACGTCGCTGCATCTCATGCCGGCCGGTGAAGCCCACAAGACGCGGGAGACCTGGGCCCGCCTGACGGACGATCTGCTCGCCGCCGGTTGCGGCCGCGATACCACCATCGTGGCGCTCGGCGGAGGGGTGGTTGGCGATCTGGCCGGCTTCGTCGCCGCCACGTTCATGCGCGGCGTGCCGGTCGTGCAGTGTCCCACTTCGCTGCTCGCGATGATCGACGCGTCCGTGGGCGGGAAGACCGGCGTCGATACGCCGGCCGGAAAGAACCTCGTCGGCGCCTTTCATCCGCCCGCCGTGGTGCTGGCCGACGTGGAGATCCTGGGCACGCTGCCGCGCTCGCATCGCCGCGCCGGCCTCGCCGAGGCCATCAAGCATGGCGTGATCGCCGACGCGGCGTACTTCGCGCGAATCGACGAGTCGCTTCATGCGCTGCTGGAGGGAGACGCCGACGCGACGCTCGCGCTCGTGGCGCGGAGCGTGGAGCTCAAGGCGGAGGTGGTGCGCGCCGACGAGCACGAGCATGGCATCCGCAAGACGCTCAACTTCGGCCACACGCTTGGTCACGCGATCGAGCTCACGAGCGGCTTCACGCTGCTGCACGGCGAAGCGATCGCGATCGGCATGGTGCTCGAGGCGCGGCTCGCGGAGCGCATCGGTGTGGCGCCGCGCGGCACGTCGAGCGAGATCGAGCGCCTCACCGCACGCGCCGGCCTCCCGGTGGCACGACCTGCCGCAATGAGCGTCGAGTCCGTGCTCGAGGCGACCCGGTTGGACAAGAAGGCGCGCGGCGGCGCCGTGGCGTATTCGCTTCCCGCCCGCATCGGCGCGATGGCCGGCGCCGAGCGCGGGTGGGCGATCGAGGTGGGTGACGCGCTCGTGCGCGAGGTGCTCGCGTGACCGTCGCGCCCCTGCCGACGCCCGCCAGGGGAATACCGATCATCGATCCGGCGCTCGATCCGGAACTGGCCGAGCTTCTCGCGCCGCCGACCGTCGCGCTCCCGCCCGTCCCGGAGCTGGAGCCACTCATCGGCAGCGGACGTCCGTCAAAGCCGCCGCGCCGCCGCCTCGGGAAGTACGCATCCACGACGATCGCGCTCGTGCTGCTCGTGACGATCGCCGCCGGCGTGCTGCGCGTTCGCGCCGGCTTGAAGCCAAAGCCCCAGCTCGTGCTCGCCCCCGTCGTCATCTACGCGCCCATTCGTCTGGACGGCGCGCTGGTGCTCGGCGCCTCACGCGACTGGGCGGTGAATCGCGACACGCCGCTTCGGTATGGCGATCCGGTGCCCGTCTCGCTCACCGCGTACTGTCTCCGCGGGCTCACGCGACGCGATCACTATGTGCGCGAGGGCATCATCGCGTCCGACCCGAAAGTCTTTCCACTCGGCCGGTATCTCGAGGTCTACGTGGGCAAGACGTACTACGGCCGCTTCCTGATCGACGACACCGGGAAGGCGATCAAGGGAAACCGGCTCGACATCTGGACGCCGACCTGTCGCGAGGCGCGGATCTTCGGACGCACGAAGGGGACGGCCGTGCTCGTGAAGAAGCCCCAGGGCGCGGCAGCCGACACGGTGACGACTGGTCGACTGGGCGGCGCGAAGAAGGATGGGTGACGCTCCGACTGCGTTTGGTCCCGTCCTTGCGCCTGACCATGGCGACTTCAGCGGACGAGAAAACAATGTCCTCCTTCGGCACCTACCTGATCGGCTTCATCATCCTGATCGTCGGGTTGGCGATCGCGGCGTACCTGCTCAATGTTCCGACCATGTGGATCGCCGTCGGGGCAATCGTGCTGATCGGGATCGGGATTCTCATGGCCACGAGCCGAACCAAGATGAAGGATCCGCCGGGGCCACCCGGACCTGGCCCTCGCGTGTAGCGAGCTCATGAGGTCTAACTTACGGGCCGGACACTGAAGTATCTGGCCCGTAAGTGTTTACGCGCGTTTACGGCCTCAGGCGTCCACTCAGTCCCCAGACAGATTGCCCGAATCGGTCAAAAGCGTCCAAAAGATGTCCGAGTAACCCCCAAGCTTCTGTCATTCAAGCAGTTATCGTGGTCACAAATGTGGGAGTGGGGTCATTCTGGCAAACTGACTGTTGACGGGTTTTTCCCCCGACATTATGCTGGCCGTCCTGCTGACTCACGCGGGCGCACGGCTCTGGGCAGCCGCGGGCGCCCGACCACCTTCCGGCTCAGGTAAGGGGCGTGTATGGAGCAAGCGACCGAGACCAGGTCCAAGGGCTACTTCCGTTCGTCCCCCTCCACCGCGTTCGATCAGTACTTACAGGACATCCAGAAGCTTCCGCTGATCAGCGACGCCGCCGAAGAGCGACGCCTGGCGCGGCTCGCCCAGAAGGGCGATGAGGCGGCCGCCGAGCGCTTGGTGACGGCGAACCTCCGCTTCGTCATCTCCTACGTGAAGAAGTATCAGGGGCACGGCCTGGACCTCTCGGAGCTGGTCGCCATCGGCAACGAAGGACTGCTCAAGGCGGTACGCAAGTTCGATCCCGATCAGGGCGTGAAGTTCATCTCGTACGCCGTGTGGTGGGTGCGCCAGGCCGTGCTCAAGGCGCTCGCCGAACAGACCCGCAGCGTCCGCATTCCGCTCAATCAGAACTCGCAGCTCATCCGGCTCGCCCGCGCCGAGACGATTCTCGCGCAGGTGCTCAAGCGGGATCCCACCGAGAACGAGATCTCCCGCCTCCTCGAGGAGACGCCCGAGCAGGTCCGCTCCGCCAAGCAGATGAGCTCCACCGAAGTATCTCTGGACGCCCCCATCGACCGGTCGGACCGCGAAGCATCGACTCTCGGCGAGCGCTTCGCCGGCGTGGATGGCTCGGAGATCGAGGATACCACGGACTACAAGCTCATGAAGGAGTTCATCGAGCGCGTGTTCCGGAAATATCTCACGCCGCGCGAGCGGAAAATCCTCTTCCTGTATTATGGGCTCGACGAGAGCGGCGAGCCGATGACCCTAGAGAAGATCGGCGCGCTGATGGGCGTGACGCGCGAGCGGATCCGCCAGATCAGGGAGCGGGCGTTCGAGAAGCTGCGCGAGTCGCCCGACGGACGCGCCCTTGCCGGGTTCTGGCAGGCGGCCTAGACAACGCGGCGGCACCGAACGATCGGCGGGGCGGAGAGTAGAATCTCCGCCCCCTTTTTTTGTCCCGTTGTAACTTCAACGCTCGATATGGATCGCAGCCACTCCCCCATCTTCATCGATCATACCGGCCGACGCTGGCGCCGGATTCGCCGGGCTGCGCTGGTCGCGGGAGTGGCCACGACGGTCATCGCGCTGGTGCTCGTGGGCACGCTGGTGCTCTCGCCGCCCATGCCCCCGGAGCTGCCGCTCGCCACGGCCAACAACCAGCCCATCGCCCGCGCCACCACGGGCAAGCCTGGCGTCTACACGAAGGTGGATCGGCTGCGGACCGCGTACCGTCGCAAGCTGGCCGCGGCGATGAAGCAGTATGGTGGCGCGGCCGCCTCGAGAAAGCCGGACGCGGTGCCGGTCCTCAACGTCGGCACCGGCAAGCGACCCACGAGCACGGAGTCGATCGTCGCCGGCTTCTACATCAATTGGGAAGACAATTCCTTCGCGTCGCTCAAGCGCAACTACGACAAGCTCGACTGGGTGATCGGCGAGTGGGCGTTCGTCTCACCCGGCGCCGACTCGCTCACGCTGCGCATCGACAAGAAGGTGGTGGATCTGCTGCAGAGTCGGCCGGCGGAGACGAGGCCGTCCCTGTTCCTCATGGTGAGCAACTTCGTCGTGTCGGGCGGCGATTCAGCCAAGGGACGCTTCGATCCGGCAGTCGTGCGCAGCTTCCTCGCCGATCCGGTCGCACGCGCGAATGCCATCCGGCAGGTGCGCGAGACGGTGGAGCGGTACGGGTTCGCCGGCACCACGCTGGACATGGAGAGCTTCGACCCGGCGCTGGAGCCGCAGGTGCTGGGGTTCGCGAAGGAGCTGCACGACGCGATGCACAGCCTGGGCAAGCTCGCCACGCAGGCGGTCGCCGCCAGCGACGCCGACGCGTACGTGCGCGGCGCCGCGGCCCTGAACGACAAGCTGTTCCCCATGCTGTACGACGAGCACTACGGCCGGGGCGATCCGGGTCCGATCGCCAGCCAGCAGTTCTACGCCACGCAGGCGGCGCGGTTCGCTCACCTCGTTTCGCCGACCAAGCTCGTGTTGATGATCGGAGCCTACGGCTACGACTGGAACGATGCCGAGGCCGTCGCGAAGGGCGAGGCGGAGCTGTACAGCTTCCAGGAAGTGATGCGCGCCGCGCGCGGGCCCACGCAGCCACGGCCACACTTCGATCCGGTGTCGCTCAACCCGTACCTCCAGTGGACGAGCGCCGACTCCACCGACCACGTGCTCTGGTACCTGGACGGCGTGACCGCGTACAACGAGATGAAGGTGGGCAAGGCGCTCGGCGTGGCCGGCCACGGGATCTGGCGGCTCGGCTCCGAGGATCCGTCGCTCTGGAACGCGGTGGCGACGGATGGACGACTGCTCTCCGTCGACAGCCTGCACCGCATGCCGCCCAGCTACGATGCGGAGTTCGACGGCACGGGTGAGATCCTTCAGATCACCTACTTCCCGCAGGACGGGCGCCGCAATCTGCACGTGGACTCGATCTCCGGGTACGTGACGAGTCAGACGCTGGTGAAGGTGCCGGTCCCCTACGTGCTCGCGCGAACGGGTGGACAGCCGCGCAATCGCCACCGCGTCGCGCTGACCTTCGACGACGGACCCGACGCACGCTGGACGCCGATGATCCTGGATACGCTGCGGTCGCGCGGCGTGCGGGCCACCTTCTTCGTCATCGGGCAGAACGTCGACACGCATCTGGGCCTGGTGCAGCGTGAGTACGCGGAAGGACACGAGATCGGCAATCACACCTACACGCATCCGAACATGGCGCTCCAGGGCGAGCGCCGCGATCGCATCGAGCTCGACGCCACCGCGTCGCTGCTCGAGACGGTGATCAACCGCCGCGTCGCGTTCTTCCGGCCGCCCTACTTCGGCGACGCCGAGCCGACGACGGACGCCGAGCTCGTGCCGGTGGGAATCGCATCGCGCCGCAACTATTGGACGATCGGCCTGCACGTGGATGCCGAGGACTGGAAGGAGTTGCCGGCGGACTCGATCATCAAGCTCGTGCTGGAGCGGCGCGCGGCGCCCAACGCCATCAACGCCACGACGCAGGATTCGGCGCGGAACGTGGTGCTGCTGCACGACGCCGGCGGCAACCGGATCAACACCGTCGCGGCGCTCGGACCCCTGATCGACTCGCTCCGCGCGCGGGGCGACACGATCGTGCTCGTGAGCGACCTGGCCGGGATCACGCGCGACGACGTGATGCCGCAGCTGCCACCGGCGAGCGCAGCGACGCGGCTGATTCGCAAAGCGGGCTTCATGCTCCTCGGCACGGGAGAGACCACGCTCTTCTGGGTGTTCAGCATCGCCGTGGTGCTCGGGATCGCTCGGCTGCTGATCATCGGCGTGCTGGCGCTCGTGCAGCGGCTCATGCAGCACCAGGAGCGCGGCGCGCCGGTGAGCTTCACCCCGGGCGTGAGCGTCATCGTGCCGGCCTTCAACGAGGAGAAGGTGGTGGTGCAGACGATCTCGTCGCTCCTCAACCAGCGCTACGCCGGTGAGCTGGAGATCGTGGTGGTGGACGACGGCTCCACGGACGATACGACGATCATCCTGGAGGAGGCGTACGCCAGCCATCCGCAGGTGTCCGTGTACCGCAAGGCCAACGGCGGCAAGGCGAGCGCCCTGAACTACGGCATCGCACGCGCGCGCCATGACGTCGTGATCGGGCTGGATGCCGATACCGTGTTCGACGACGACACCGTGGCCGAGCTCGTCCAGCCGCTCCAGGATCCCGGCGTCGCGGCGGTCGCGGGCAACGCCAAGGTCGGAAACCGGATCAAC
>JBJMNM010000630.1:0-5909 GCA_045804305.1 Gemmatimonadaceae bacterium
GACGCGCGACTCCATCGCCTTCGATGTTCGCGGGCTCGGTTACGGCGCGGCGAACCTCACGCTCGTGGCGCGCCGTGGCAGCGCGGCCGAGACACTCGTGGTGTCGCGGCTGGGCCGCGTGCGCCACTAGCCCCGAGACGCAGCACGCCGGCGTCCCACCGACGCCCATCGGGCCGACGGCTCGCCCTCACCACTCACCGCTCACGGGATCATGGTCAGTCCGCCGCGACGGTTCCGAAATCGAACCCAGGCACCGAGATCCGCGGGATGGGCGTGCCGATCATGCGCTCGATCGTCCGCACCATGCCGATCTCGTCCGGCGACATGAACGTGTAGGCGTCGCCTTCCTTCGCCGCGCGGCCCGTGCGGCCGATCCGATGCACGTAGTCTTCCGCCTGCGTCGGCACGTCGTAATTGATCACGTGCGTGATGCCCGAGATGTCGAGCCCCCGCTGCGCGATGTCCGTCGCCACGAGCACGTTCGTCTTGCCCTCCTTGAAGTCCTGGAGCGCGCGGGTGCGCTGCGCCTGCGTCTTGTCGGCGTGCATGGCGGTGGCGCTCACACCCGCTTTCTCGAGATCGCGGACGATGCGATCGGCGCCGTGCTTGGTGCGCGAGAATATCAGCACGGAAGCGTGCGCCTTGCCGGTGAGCAGCTCCACCAGGAGCGCGTTTTTCTTTTCGCGCGGTACGGGATACACCGCGTGAGTCACCGTGCTCGCGGCGGCCGACCGGACGCCCACCTGCACCACCACCGGCTTGCGCAGGTACTTCCGCGCCAGGGCTTCCACCTCGGGCGGCATCGTGGCACTGAACAGCAGCGTCTGACGGTACTTGGGGATCTCCCCCACCACGCGATTGATCTGGGGCGCGAATCCCATGTCGAGCATGCGATCGGCCTCATCGAGCACGAGGACCTCGAGGTCGTCGAACACCACGTTCTGGCGCTCGAGGTGATCGATCAGGCGGCCCGGCGTGGCGACGACCACATCGACGCCCGCGCGGAGCTTCTTCTCCTGCGGATCGATCGGCACGCCGCCGTACACCGCCACCATCGAGATGGGCGCGTGCCTGGCGTACTTGCGGAAGCTTTCCTCCACCTGCACGCAGAGCTCGCGGGTGGGGGTGAGAATGAGGGCTCGCGTACGACGCGGCCCGTCGATGAGCCGGTCGATGATCGGCAGGGTGAACGCGGCGGTTTTTCCCGTGCCCGTCTGCGCGAGACCCATGAGGTCGCGTCCCTTGCGCGCGAGCGGGATCGCCTGGCGCTGGATGGGCGTGGGGCTGGTATAGCCGGCATCTCGAATCGCCTCGAGGATCGTGGGGTGGAGCTCGAGGTCGGCGAAGGTCAGCGCGGGCCCATCGGCCGGCGCGGTCGCCTGGTCGTTCAGTAGAGTCTCGGTCATGCGTCCTGATGCGTCGCGCTGGGGCCGCGATCCCGGGACTTCCGGGACCAGCGCATACACCGGACTCGCTCGCGGCAGGAGAGCCGCGACATGGACCGGTGCGGTGATGAAGGATGCGTTCGCGGATGATCCGAGAACGCGCACGGAATGTGTCGGTCGGCCCGATGCCGAACGGTCGTGGAGGAGTCCGCAGCCTCACGCGCCCGATGCGCGTGTCCTCCACCGCCGGCTGGCGACGCTCGGCGCGCTCGTGAGCGCCCGCTCCTCCCCAGCCTGGTCTTCGTCATTCAAGTATCTCAAATATAGCTCATTTTGCCGCTGGCGTCTACATGGCGCCGTGCTGTGCGCTGCCTGCGCTCCTAGCGTCTCTGCCGTAGAAACTCGACCACACGCTCGATCACCACGGCTGGCTGCTCTTCGTTGACGGCGTGCCCGCCGCCAGGCACTTCGAGCAGGATCAATGGTGCCTGCGCTGCCCGCAGCGCGGCCACGTAGGGCTTCGCGTCACGAACGAGGCGGTCGCGACCGCCCAGCACCACGAGCGACGGGTGTGCGAGCCGGCGAAGCCGCGCGGCGAGCTCGCCCGCTGGCGCACGGCGCCACTCGAACTCGTGCAACAGCCGCCGCATCGCTCGCGCATAGCCGGGGAATTGGGACGGTGCCCAGTACTCGTCGACATCCCGCGGCGTGATCCGCGACGGGTCGCCATACACCATCCGGTGGGCGCGCGCCACGATCCACCTGGGCACGAGGCGATCGAGAAATGCATCCACGACAGCCGGGCTCACGAAGCGGGCGAGCCGCTGATGTCTCACGGTTCCGAACGCGGCCGGATTCACGAGCGTCAACGGCCCGATCGCCGGCCCGCCCGACAACGCGACCTCCAGCGCGATGGTGCCGCCCATCGACTGCGCGACGATCGGCGCACCCACGATGCCCTCCACCTCCATCAGAGCGCGCAGCACCGCCACCTGCCGCTCGAGGCGGTACTCGCCATCGCTCTCCGGCTTGTCGGAGAGCCCATGGCCCGGCAGATCAACTGCGACAGCGCGCCAGCCCTGGGCCGCGAGCGGGGCAAACCAGTCGCGCCACATGTAGATGGAGGCTCCCCATCCGTGAACGAGGAGTATTGGAGGCGATCCACGGCCGCCCGCGACTGCGACGCGAAGGCTCAGGCCATCGGGGAGCGTGGCCCGGTGGACCCGAATCTCCGCCACGCCGGCCGGAAACATCTCCTCCGGCGCGAGGCGGCCCTTTCGCCGCCCCCGCTGCGCCACCCCGCTCCCCTCGCGACTCGTCAGAGGATCTCGATCGGGCGTCCGGTGAGACGGGCGATCAGTCCAAGGCGGAAGGTCATGTCCGCCCACCGCTCCTCTCCGGACCCCAGGGTCTCCAGCGGATAGGTGGGCCACACGTGAGGGTTCACGCTCTTGGGGCTGGCCAGACCCTTGTGGGGGTGCCAGACCCCCTCGCGGTCCCGGTCCTCCAGGAACCGCTCGAACAGCTTCGACCAGTTCTCGTTCCGCTTGAGGTAGCCCAGCCGCGCCATCAGCTCGAGCCAGAAGAGCGCGAACGGCACGTCCGCATCGGCGGCGTTGCGGTGCGGCAACAGATCACCCAGGATCAGGTGGGGCACCGGCTGAGGCTTCTTGCCGATGAGCTGCACCGCCTCCTGTCGCGGATGGGGCTGCGCGAGATGCGTGTACAGCGCATCCATCTCGCGGTGGTGCTCGGCGCGGAAGAGGGGCATGTACGCCAGCATCATGACCGCGTAGATCGACGGCGGCGCGGCTTCCGGGGCGAGCATGTGCTGGTTGCCCTGGCGGATGAATGGCTTCTGGGCGAGCGGAGAGCGGAGGTAGTCGGCCATCCGCGTGAGGATGCGCCGCGCCGCGCCCCTGAGCCGCGGGTCCCCTTCGTAGCCCGCCTGGGCGAGGGCTGCCGCGGCCGCCTCACGGAGGAACGCTCGCCCACGCTTCACCGAGTCTTCATCGGGCGCCTGCTTTCCTCCCAGCTCGAACAGGTAGGAGGCATCCTCGTCCTCTGCGAGCAGGCGGAACAGAATGCGTCGAGCATGCACGAGCGGGGGCGTATCCTTGTGCCATCCATATTCGATCAGTCGTCTTACAGCCGGGATCGTCCCGATTCCCTCGAAGTGCTCGGCGCGCGGCGATGGTACGGCGAGCATGCCGCCGTCCCACGTGCCGTCGGGCGCTTGCTGCATTGCCAGCATTAAAGCGGGCCGATGCGTAAAGGGCAGAGACGCGACCTTGTCCGCTTCGGCGGGCGTGAGACGGGCGACCTCGGTGAGCGCGCGGTACTTGATGGCCGGCCCCGCATGGGCGATCAGCCAATCGAGCGGAAAGCGGACCGGCGTCGACGGCGGGGGCGGGGCCGCCGGCGGAGCCGGCGGTGGCGCAACCGGGGGGACGAGGGGTCCTCCCGGTGTCAGCGCCGCCGACGATGTCGGCGTGGCGTTGGCCGGCATGGCGGGACTGTTCGGCGACGACGGCAGGGTCACTAGGGGCTCACAGAGCTGGCGGTCGACGGAACGCGGGTGCCGGACGGAACGCCTCGGCGAACGGCGGGTAAGCATAGCAGATTCACCCGCGCCCGCTAGAGGGGGTTCGATAAGTTGCTTTGCCGTAACGACTTATATTTTCGCACCACTTCCATTCTCTCGAGGGTACGGCAAATGAGGGCATTACGCATCGCGGCGCTGAGCGCCGTCCTCCTGATCGGCGCCGCCGCCATGGCGAAGGCGCAGGCCCAGCAGGGCGGGCAGATGGGCGCTCGGCGCAACACGCAGATGAACGGCATCGAGCTCACCGACGCGCAGAAGCTGAAGCGCGAGGAGATCCAGAAGAAGTACGAGCCCGAGATGATGACGCTGCGCGATCAGATGATGAACGGTGGCGACCGCACGGAGCTCAGAAAGAAGTTCATGGCGCTGCAGGACAAGGCGGGCGCCGAGATCCGCGCGATCCTCACGCCGGACCAGCAGGTCGTGTGGGACAAGAACATGGCCGAGCTGAAGGCACGCGTCGAGCAGGCGCAGCGACAGGCGCCTCCGATCGACTGAGTCGCGAAACACCGAGCGAGCGGGCCGGCGACACGCGTTGCCGGCCCGCGCTCGTTCAGGTCCGTGATGCTTGTCGCGTCAACGCGCGAGGCGCATCTTCCGCCCCATCATGATCGCTCGCCCGCGCATCCGCCGCCGCTCCCGACCGTTGTGCCGTGCGCGGTGAGTTCATCGATCTCGACGGTGCGCGGCTCTACTACTACGCCGCGGGATCGCGTGGGGCGGGAGAGCCGGTGGTGTTCGTGCATGGCTTCGCCACGTCCGGCCATCTCTGGAGCGACGTCGTCTCCCTGATGCCCCGCGGGCATCGCCTGATCGTGCTGGATCTGCTGGGCCACGGCCGCAGTGATCCGCCCGGCGCCCGCTCCCTGACACTTCACGCGCACGCGGAGCGATTGGTGGCCCTGCTCGACGCACTTGGCGTCAGCGTGGCCTGCGTCGTCGGTCACGGGCTGGGTGGTGGCGTTGCACAATCGCTGGCCGTGCACTGGCCGCAGCGCGTGTCGCGACTCGCGCTCGCGGCAAGCATAGGCTTCGGCTCTTGGCGCACCCGCGACGTGCTGCTCGCGCGCGCGACGCTGCCCATCACCCGACATCTTCCGCCTGCGTGGCTGCTATCGATGGTGCGCACGGAGCTGGAGCGCGGGTACACGGACGCCGCGAGGGCCACGCATTCCATCGACAAGTATATCCGGCCATTCAACTCGTCCGAGGGTCGCGCGGCGCTGGTGCGCCACATCGCCGCGCTCGACGCGCGCGAGACGGCCGCCCTTGCGCCGCGCCTGCATGACATCGCCGTGCCGGCGGCAGTGCTCGGCGGTGGCGGCGATCCATTCCTTCCCGCGTCGATCGGCCGCAAGCTGGCTGAATCGATCCCGGATGCCACCCTCGACGTGATTCCCGGCGCGCGACACTTCCTCCCCGAGGACGCTCCACGCCAGGTCGCCGACGCGCTCACCACCCTGCTCGCCCGATGACCGATCCTCTCTCCCGGCTCGAGACGTTCCGCGCGATGGTCGCAAAGACCCCATCGAACGCGCTCGCACGCTTCGGTCTGGCCAACGAGGCCGCGAAGCTGGCCCTGCATGCCGAAGCAGTCGAACATTACGACGCCTATCTCGCGTTGTACGACGACGAAGGCAACGGATGGCAGCGGATGGCCCAATCACTCATACAGCTCGATCGCATCGTTGAAGCTCGCGAGGCGCTGCAGAAGGGTATCGCCGCCTCCAATCGCTTCGGGCACGTCGGCATGGCCGCCGAGCTCGAAGACCTGCTGCTGGAGCTCGGCGGCTGAGGCGTATCATCGAGGCGGAGGGACGGGCGAGGGCTTGAGCGTGTCCGCTGGCGCAGCGACAGGAGACGGCTTGAGCGTGTCTGCCCCTGGGCGCGAGGTCTTGATGCTGTCCGACGGCTCGAGC
>JBJMNM010000631.1:0-11592 GCA_045804305.1 Gemmatimonadaceae bacterium
GTGGCGCCGGCGTGGCGCAACCGGCGCCTCGGACGCGCGCTCGTCACCCGGGCGATCGCCGAAGCCGAGTCGCGCGGCGCGAAAGCGCTGTATCTCCTCACGACGACAGCCGACGCGTACTTCCCGAGCTTCGGCTTCACCGTGACCACGCGCGATGCCGTACCCGACGACGTCCGCGGCACCGCCGAGTTCAAGGGCGCGTGCCCGGCCTCGGCGACGGTCATGACGCGACCGTCGCAGCGCGACGTCGGTGCGTAATTGGTGGTCACACCGCAGGGAGCGTTGCAGCCGGTCGTCGAAGATGTGGCGCGCGATCCACAGGGCTCGCACGACCCATCGGCGCCACGGGGCGCGCTCGCCGTGTAACCCGATGTGCTGCAAGGCTTTCTGTGCGGGCACGTCACCGCCGTCGCTCGGCTGCGGAATTGCAAGCGCTCGGCTCGCGGTTCCCCGCCGCGTCGGCGTTGCAGGTGAGCGCCGGCCACTGCGGCTGACGGTCCAGGTTCCCCGCGGCTGCATTGGAGAGGGGAGGCTCGCGGCACACGAGCCTCCCCTCTCCTCGTGCGTCAGCGCCTTCCCGCCGTAGCTTATGCCACGATGAACCCTGACGCATTGCCGCTGACGGATGCGCGCGACGCCGATCTCGCCGTGCGCAGTCAGCGCGTGGGGGCCATGGAGCAGTTTGCCGCGCTCGCCGCGTCCGCACTGCGGGTGCCGCTGGTCTTCATCGCGCTCCCCGGCTCCAACGACGAGCCGCCGTGCGTGGTGGAGAGCAGCGACGACATACCGCGATGGACCTCCGCCGACGAGGCGGCGCTCTGGCGGTCGGGGCTCGTGGAGCTGGTGAGCGCCGGACCGGCCGAGCTGCGCGACATGACGCGGAACTACCCGATCGAGCAGCTTCGCGTGTTCGTACAGCTCCGCCTC
Organism: Gemmatimonadaceae bacterium; assembly: GCA_045804305.1. Lineage (GTDB taxonomy): Bacteria > Gemmatimonadota > Gemmatimonadetes > Gemmatimonadales > Gemmatimonadaceae > AG11. Next base: position 928 of record JBJMNM010000631.1, read on the forward strand.
GGTTCTCTCCTCGGCGTGCCGATCCGCTCGGCATCGGACCACCTGTACGGCGTGCTCTGCGCGGCGTACGAGAAGCCCACGGTGTGGAACGCGGACGATCTGGAGATGCTCCAGCAGCTCGCGCGCCTCGCGGCCTCGGACCTCGAGCTGCGCCGCCGCGTCGAGGAGCAGGACGCGAACGAACAGCGACTGAGCTACTACGCAAATCATGATGCGCTCACCGGCCTTGCGACGCGCGCCGTGCTGCTGGAAGGGCTGCGCGTCGCGCTCGAGCGGCCGCCGGCGCCGGCAGCGGATGTGCGATCCGTGTCCGACGACGTGCTCGCGCCACCGTCCGAAGACCTCGTCGCCCTGCTGATGGTGGACGTGGACAGCTTCTCGGCGATCAGCGCGCGATTCGGTCCGCAGGCCGGCGATCAGGTGCTCATGGCCGTCGCCGGCCGACTGCGACGCGCGGCTGGAGAATCACTCGTCGCACGGATAGGCCGGGATCAGTTCGCCGTACTCCTGGAGCGCGTGGAGACGACCGACGCGGCGAAAGACGCAGCAGAGCGACTGCGCGCCGCGCTCGACCAGCCCTTGTCGATGAACGGCGAGACCATATCGCTCGGCGCGCAGGTCACCGTATCCCTCAGCGCAACGACGGCGACATTGGCGGAGCATCTCATGCATCGCGCGGAAGTCGGCGCGGGCCGCGTCGAGTCGCCTGTGGCGGAAGCAATCCAGGCTGTGGAGGCGGAGCCGCCTGGCAGCACCGAGACCGAGGAGCCGGCGCTCGCACCTCCGTCGGACGCCCCGGCTGCAACTTCCGATCACACCGCGCCGCTCCATGCGCCCGCAGTGAGCGCTGGCGCGGAGCGCTTGCGGCGTCGAGTGCGTCCGAGGCCGGGCCTGTTCGCGCGTATCCGGCGTTCCTGGCGCTCGATGACGAGTCTGCTCCGCAACGCCACCGAGTTCGCCAAGCTCCATTCAGGGGAGATCGCCCTGGACTGCGTCGACGTCCCGGTCGAGCCTCTGCTTCACGATCTCCGCCAGGACGTGGTGCCGGAGGCCTACGACAAGGCGATACGATTCCACCTGTCCTCGTGCATGGGCGACGTCGAGGCGCGCGCGGATCCCGCGAAGTTGCGCCGAGTGCTGCACCACCTCGTCGCGAACGCGATCAAGTTCACCGATCCCGGAGGCGAGGTCTGGGTCGCGTGCGACGCCAACCAGCAGGCAGTCCGCATCTCCGTGCGAGATACCGGTCGAGGAATCCCGGCGAGCTGGCTCGCACAGGTGTTCGAGCCTTACGTTCAGGTGGACGCGCACCTCATGCCGAGAGGGCACCGGGGATTGGGGCTGGGGCTGACGATCAGTCAGCGGCTCGCCACGAGCATGGGCGGTGCACTCGAGGCGGAGAGCGAGGTTGGCAAGGGAAGCGCCTTTACACTAACCCTGTTACGAGCATGACCGTATCACGTCGTTTTCGCCTCGGGCTGCTCGGGGCGGTCGTTGCCGCCCCGCTGCTCGCGCAGACGCCGCCACAGTCGTCGCAGGCCGGCGAGCGCATTCCGCTGCCCGAGCATCCGCGCCCGGACTTCATGCGCGCCGACTGGCAGAACCTCAACGGACAGTGGCGCTTTCGTTTCGACAGCGCGAACGCCGGCGAGCGCGCGAGGTGGTCGGGCACGTCGCTTCGGGGTGCTCGCCCCATCACCGTTCCTTTCTCCTGGGGAGCGCCGCTCTCCGGCGTCCCCGACGGTGGAGACATCGGGTGGTACGAGCGTACCGTGCAGGTGCCGGCGAGCTGGCGCGGTCGCCGGGTGTTCGTCGTGGTCGGTGCGTCCGACTGGCGCACCTCGGCATGGCTGGACGGTACGAAGCTCGGCGATCATCAGGGCGGCTACACGCCCTTCGCCCTGGAGATCACTCCGCTCATGAAGCCCGGCTCGGCGCAGCGGCTCACCATGCGCGTCGACGACTCCGACCACCCGTTCAAGCTCGAAGGGAAGCAGGGGTACGGCAAAGCGCGCGGCTTGTGGCAGACGGTGTACCTCGAGGCACGCGGCACCGCGCCGCTGGATCTGCTGCACTTCACCCCCGACGTCGATCACGATGCGGTGAGCGTGCGCGCGCGGCTGCTGGATGCGGCGCCGAAGGATCTCACGCTGCGCCTCGCGTTCAACAACCGCGAAGGGGCGCCGGTCATGACCCAGCGGATTGCGCGCGGAGCGCGGGAGGTGAGCTTCTCCGTGCCGCTCGCCAATGCGCACCGCTGGTCGCTGGACGATCCCTTTCTGCACGAGGTGACCGCGACCGTGAGCGGCGACGGGATGGTCACCGACTCGGTGCAGAGCTACTTCGGCATGCGGAAGATCTCCGTCGTCGATCTGCCGGGGACGAGCTATCCCTACGTGGCGATCAACGGAAAGCCGGTCTATCTCCAGCTCGCGCTCGATCAGGCGTATCACCCTACCGGCTTCTACACCTTCCCGAGCGACTCCTTCACGCGCATGGAGATCCTTCGTGCGCGACAGATCGGGCTCAACGGACTGCGCGAGCACATCAAGATCGAGACGCCGCGCAAGCTGTACTGGGCCGACAAGCTCGGCGTGCTCATCATGGCCGACGTGCCGAACTGGTGGGGACCACCCACGGACACGGCCTTCCGCGAGCACGACTACGCCATGCGCGAGATGATCGAGCGCGACTACAATCATCCCGCCGTGTTCTCGTGGATTCCCTACAATGAGACGTGGGGGCTGGAGACGAAGGTGAACGGCAAGAACATGTACCTGCCGGCCACCCAGCAGCGCGTCGTCGAGACCGTGCGGCTCGCCAAGTCGCTCGACTCCACGCGACTGGTGGAGGACAATTCACCATGCTGCCGTCGAGGCCACACGGTCACCGACATCAACTCGTGGCACAGCTATCTCCCGGGCTGGCGGTGGGAGGATCATCTGCGGATGGTGAGCGACAGCACCTTCCCCGGATCGCCGTGGAATTTCGAGCGCGGGTACGTGCAGGCGCGCCAGCCGATGATCAACTCCGAGTTCGGCAACGTCTGGGGTTACGAGGGCAGCACCGGCGACGTGGACTGGAGCTGGGACTACCATCGGGCGATCAATGCGTTCCGTCGGCATCCCAAGCTCGCGGGATGGCTGTACACGGAGCATCACGACGTGATCAACGAATGGAACGGGTACTGGCGCTTCGACCGCTCCAACAAGGAGACCGGCCTTGGGGAGCTCGTGGACGGGATGACGCTGCGCGACTTCCACTCGCCGTACTACGTCGCGGTTGGATCTGGTTTGAGCGAGTCAGTGCGACCTGGTCAGACGGTACAGGTTCCGCTCTGGGCGTCATTCCTCGCCGGTGACCGGCCGGCCGGCGACTCTCTCACGATCCGCACGGAGCTGTACGGCTGGAGCTCGCTGGGTGAGAAGCAGCGCTATTCCACCGCGACGCGTCGCGTGGCCTACCGGCCGTACATGTCGGAAGCGCTGGCGCCGTTGACCGTGACGATGCCAGGCGAGCCCGCGGTCGTCGTGCTCACGCTCGCGCTCCAGGACGATGCCGGAACGGTGCTGCATCGCAACTTCACCACCTTCGTGGTGGACGGTGCCCCGCCTTCCGACGTCGTGATCGCCGACGGTCGGCGGGCGCGGGTCGCGCGCGTTCCGGCCGCGAGCTACTCCGCCGCGCGGTGGTCGCAGAAGACGTGGAACGTGCTCGACGGCCTCAAGGTCGACGGAGCCGGCTCGGGCTTCTTCGAGTATCGCATTCCTTGGCCGGCCGGTCTCACCCGCGCCGACGTGGACGAAGCGACCTTCCTCGTGGAAGCGTCGGCCAAGCGGCTGAACGGCAAGGACCGCGACACGACCGCGCGCGACAACGGCGACTACATGCGCGGTGGCGGGCTCCAGGACCCGAGTCGCAACCGCAATGCGTATCCGATGACCGGCACGACGCCGTACCCGAGCGCCGTCACGGTGCGTGTGAACGGACAGCTGGCGGGCGTTCACGAGCTGGCCGACGATCCAGCCGACCATCGGGGGATTCTGTCGTGGCACGCCCAGCTCCGCGACGGCTACCTGCGCGAGGCCGGCTCGTACGGGCAGCTGCTCCGCGTCAGCATTCCCGCCTCGGCGCTCGACGACGCGGCGCGCTCCGGCGCGCTCACCATCCGTCTCGAGGTGAGCGACGCACTGCCCGGCGGACTGGCGATCTACGGCGCGCGGTTCGGACGCTATCCCGTTGATCCGAGTGTCGTGTTCGTGCTGCGCGGCGGCAGCACTGCCGGCTCGGTCACGAACCGTGCGCCATAGCCGTTGCTGCGGGAACGTCGGAGAGGTGCTCCTGCACGATCACCCATCGGCCGGTACGGCGCTGAAACACCGCGGTCCAGGCGCCGGCAAAGACGTGCGCCTCGCCGCGGGGGGTGAGGTGCGGGACGCGATAGGTGGTCGTCACCACGGCGGCGTCGTGCGCGAGCACGTCGATGTGCATCTCTCCCCACTGCCATTTCGGGTCGCGCATGTTCTTGCCGACGTTCTCCCAGAACGTGCGCAGCGCGATCTCGATCGAATCGCGCGACGTGGAGACCTGACCACCGCTCGCGGATACGACGCTGCCGCTGGCCGGATACAGGCTCAGGAGCCGCGCAACCGCGTCGCCGGGCCTGGAGAGATCGTAGGCGTTCACGATCAGGGTGCGCAGCGTATCGGCGATCGCGCTTCGCTCGGTCGCCGTCAATGCCGGGCCATTTGAAGCCGCGCACGAAGAGGAAAACGAGGCGCCGAGTGCCACGCCCACCACGAGCGCGGCTCGACGCACGCAGGAAGTGACTGACATGGCTCGTGCCACGGTGCGTGTGAATGGGGAAGGATGATTCGCGAAGCTACGAGCGTGTGGTGGGCAAGAACAAGGCGCGGGGCCTGAACGCGACTCCGCGAAACTAGGCACTTCGTCGCACGCGCAGGTGTCCAGTCAAAACGACACACGTGTGTCTCGCATTTCGGACAGCGATGCGCGACCACTCCGAATTCAGAGGCGAGCGCGATGGCGCATTGCATGCAGCGCGCGCACTGATGAGGGGTACGCCCATGACGTCACCGGAGATGCACATGCGGAGACACACGACCGTTGCGGCGCTTTCGCTCACCTTCGTGCTCGGTGCATGCGGCCGACCACGGCAGGACGCGGATCTTCCCGCCGATCTCAAGCAGGATCTCGCGGCGGCCTCCGTCGGGGGCGGTGCCCTGGCCATCGCACCGCAGAGCCGACAGCCCATGCGCTTCGTCTCGGACGTCGAGCAGTGGAAGGGAGGGAGCTCGATCAAGCTGCCGAAGGCAGCACGTCATCCGGTGCGGCACCTGGCAAAGCCGGTCGCGAAGGAGTCGATGGACATGGGCACCGCGCCGGTCGTTGCGGTCGCGTCGGAGTCGACCACGCCGGAGCCGATCGCTGCCGCTCCCGCCCCGGAGCCGACGTCCGCCATCGTGCCATCCTCGCAGCCGTCGAGTGAGCACATCGGCTCGGGCTCCGAGGGCATCGGCGATCGTGGTCGTGGCGGGGGGCTGGGCGGGTTGCTGGGTGGGATCATCGGAAGCGTCGTCCTTCGCGGCGGTCACGGCGGCATCGACAAGTGCGATCCCCGCACCGATGGCCGGCGTCCGCCGGTGATCGGTGGTACCTACGACACCGATGGTCGGGCGCGGTCGGGCGCCACGGACCGTCCCGATTTCGGCATGCCGCTGCCCACGGGCACTATCTTCTCCACCGGCCGCCATAGATAGCCGCAGGCTCGCGGCTGTCGCGGCACTACCTCACGCGACGCGCTGGGTCTGACGCGCGACGCTCGTCAGCCTCGGCAAGGTACGCGTGAGGAAGGTCGCGAGCAGTTCCGGATCGAACGCGCATCCGGCGTCGGCATTCATCAGCGCCGCGGCCTCCTCCATCGTGTACGCCGCGCGATAGCTGCGACTGCTCGTGAGGGCGTCGAAGACGTCGGCGATGCACAGGATCCGCGCGGCGCGGGGAATCTGCGGCCCCGCTAGCCGATCGGGATAGCCGCGGCCATCCCACCGCTCGTGATGATGCCGGATCATCGGCCGGATGTCCCACGGAAACCCCACACCGGCCATCAGCATCTCTCCACGCGCCGGATGCTCGCGCATCGTGGCCGCCTCTGCGCTGCTGAGCGGTCCCGGCTTGTTGAGGATCTCCGCGGGCACCATGATCTTGCCCACGTCATGCAGCATGGCGCCCATCCGGAACCAGAGGAGCACCTGATCGTCGAGGCCAGCGTCGGTCGCGAGAGCGCACGCATACTCCGCCACTCGCTCGCAATGCCCCTGCGTGTAGCGGTCGACGTGCTCGATCGATGATCCCCATTGATGCACGATCGCGAGAAACTCCTCCTCGAGCCGCTTGACGCGCCGGTCCACGTCGGTGAGCTCGCGTGACGCGGTGAGCCTCGCGAACAGGGAGTGTGCCGTGTTCAGGGCAATCAACATCTCGCGGTTGCGCTGAGTCTGCTGATACACGATCGCGATCTCGCGCATCGTTTCCGCCGTGAGCAGCAGATCGTGACGGCGCTCGGCGTGCGACAGCGCGAGATTGAAGCAGCGCTCCGCCTCGACGAGATTCGACATCGCGCGCGCGATGACCCCGAGATGCTTGTAGGTCTCGCCGAGCCATGGCAAGCGCGCGTCGCGCGGCAACGTCAGCAGCCGGCGCGCCAGGCGTCGCGCCTTGCGGTAGCGTCCACATTCGATGTACAGCTCGACGCGGTTCGTCTCCGCGCGGAGCCGGCCGGCGAAGTCGGACAGACGGCCCGCGGCCCGGACTGCGTCGGCGAATGACTCCTCCGCTGCGCGCCACTCGCCCAGATCGGTATAGAGCATGCCCAGGTTGTTCAACACCTGCGTCATCGGACGCTCCAGCCCCAGCGCGCGGTAGCGGCGGAGGCTTTGGCGATAGCGGGTCTTCGCTTCGTTCAAGTCCCCCTGGATGTTCGCAACCGTGCCGAGGTTCTGATCGATCATCGCCACGAGGGCACTCGCGCCGGCAACTTCCGCCTGAGCGCGCGCGCAGCGGTACAGTGCGTCCGCGACCGAGAGCTCGCCCATCTGCTGCGCCGCAATGGCGCGCAGATTCGTCGTGTGAGCGGCGCCAACCGCATCGCCACAGGCGTGCGCTGATGCTTCGGCCGCGGCGAGACAATCGATCGCAGCATCGAAGTCCGCCTCCTCCAGGAGACAGCGCGCGATGCGACGCAATACGAGCGGCGCATCGGGAAGAAGGCTGTCGTCCGCATCCTGCAGTCGCAGCAGCTGCTCGTAGCGCTCCCGCGCCTGCGGATACTGCCCATCCCGCTCGAGGGATTCCGCGCGCGCGAGCGCCAGCGATGGCGAGCAGCTGGGCGCGGTCCTCGTGGTCATGAGCTGGCCAGCAAGCTGCGCCGAGTCACGCCACTCTCTCGCAGCCGGCGAGTGAGCGTGGGGCGAGACATACCGAGGATGCGGGCGGCGGCGCTGAGATTGCCTGCCGTCAACAGCATGGTGGCGCGAATCGCTTCCCGCTCGATCTCCGCGAGCGACTTCCCGCTGGCGGGAATGCGAATCGACATCACGGCATCGAGGTCGCGATCAGTGGACGCCAACGGGCCACACATCGGAAGCTGCAAGTCGGCATCGGTGATGGTGGCGGAGCGCGCGAGGAGCGTGGCACGCTCCATCACGTTGCGCAGCTCGCGCACGTTACCCGGCCAACGGTAGCGTTCGAGGCAGTCCACGGCCGAGCGGTCGAGCCGAGGAGGCATGCCCGGACGCAGCGCAGCGAACTCGCGAATGAAGTGCTCTGCTAACGCCAGGATGTCGCCAGGCCGCTCCCGAAGCGCCGGCAAGTCGAGGCGCACCACGTTGAGCCGGTAATACAGATCTTCGCGGAAGCGGCCGAGTGACACGGCACGCTCGAGCTGGACATTCGTGCCGGCGATGATGCGGCAGCGTACGGTCGTCTCCTTCGATCCGCCGAGCCGACGCACGGTGCGCTCCTCCAGCAGACGAAGGAGCTTGGGCTGCAGCGACAGGGGAAGCTCGCCAATCTCGTCGAGGAAGAGGGTCCCGCGCCGTGCGACCTCCGCGAGGCCGGGACGCGTGGTGCGCGCGCCGGTGAAGGCGCCGGCCTCGTGGCCGAACAGCTCGGCCTCCAACAGCGTCTCGGGTATGGCGGAGCAATTGATGGCGACGAACGGCTCGTCAGTCGCGGCGCTGTGTGCGTGTATCCCGCGTGCGAACAACTCCTTGCCCGTCCCCGTCTCGCCACCAATGAGCACGGTAGTGGAAGGGCTGGCGGCGACACGGCGGGCGATGTCCACCGCCCGGACGAGGGTCGTGCTAGAACCGACCAATCCGAAGTGTGACGACGCGGAGCGGGCCTCCGCGCCATCGATACGACCGGCGGTGGCGTGACGCAGCGGGACGGCCATGGTGACACCGACACGAGACTCGCGCTGAGCCCGGCGGGAGCAGCATCGCTCCCACTCGGGTTTCCGGCTGGGATCGCTATCGCAGCAATGTCAGCCGCGTCGCGGTCCGATTTGCGTCCGTCGTGGCACCAAGCCCTCGGAACGATTCCCGAGACTGGCGAAGAACCGAGCGGGCACGGTCCTGTTCGCCCCTAGCATAGGCGACCTCAGCCGTTTCGCGCAATATCTCGGCGATCAGCAGGGCATCGTCGATACTCTCGGCCAACTCCCGGGCCCGTCGCAGACTGCCGTCCGCCGCCTCCAGCTGCGAGCGACGTAACTCTATCTGGCCACGCAACTTGAACGCCTCCGAGCATTGCGGGGCATCACCGCGTTCGGCCGCGATTCGAAGCACTTCCCCCACTCGGCGCCCCGCATCCTCCAGATCGCCGATCGCCAGCCGCTGTTCAGCCCGGTTGAGTTGGATGAGCCCTTGCATCCGCCGGTCGCCCCGCCGAACGGCGATCTCGAAGCCGCGGCGCAACGCCGCCTCCGCCTCCTCCGGGCGGCCTTCATCGAGATGCAGCATGCCCAGATTGTTCAGCACCCACGACGAGGCTTCATCGTTCCCGGCTGCCTCGAAGCCGGCCAGGCTGATCGAATAGTGCGCCAGCGCGGCCGCATGATCGCCCCGGATGTTGGCCAGCACGCCAAGGTTCTGGCCCGTCATCCCGCGCAGCTCCTGGTCGCCCAACTGATCGGCGCAGGCAGCCGCCTCGTCGTATCGCTCCGTCGCACGCTCCAGGTCGCCACGCCGCTGGTCGATGATCCCCAGACAATTGAGGGCATGGCCACGGGCACGCTCGTGGCCGCACGACGTCGCGACCTCGAGGCTGCGCTCGTACAGCTGCTGCGCGGCGTAGGTCTCACCGCGGTCGCGATGGACGGTTCCCTTCCAGCGGAGCACATCGGCGAGCAGTGCCTCGGGCGGGTCCGACTCCAGGAGCGCAATCGCACGATCGAACAGCTCGAGCGCTGCCTGGGGATCTCCGCGGCTGCCGCAGGCGCGCGCATCATCCGACAGCGATCGGGCGCGCGCGAGCATCGCCTGATTGGTGAGGTGAGGGGTCATGGTCGAAGCGCCTAGCGGCCTCGGAGCGAGTCAGTATCCGTCTTGCCCGATGCCAGCGCATACCCGGAGAAGTGCAGCGTGGAGAAGCTCGCGCGCGCCGGCGTCGTTCTGGTCTGCACACCGCCGTCGTCGAACACCGACGTGGTGAAGGTCTCCTCGAACTGCCCCACGCCATCGGCATCCACGTCCGCGCTCACTCCATTCAGGAGGTAGCCGGCGAGCATCCCCTCGGCGAGCCGTGGATTGTGGAACGCCGTCGTGCCGTGCAGGTCCTGGTGGACCACGATGGGCACATTGAAATGCAGGCCATGCGGCTCGAAGGTGTAGGTCAGCAGCTCGCCCGCGTGGGCCGTGAGACACACACGGGTAGGAGCCGAGACGCTGTTGGAGGGGAAGCTCACGCGGAGGCCAGCCTTCCTGAGCGCGACGGTCGTCTCGCGACGGGCGCGAGCCGGGTCGATGAGGCGGCACGAGGCTTCGTCTGCCTGCAATGGCCGCACGCGCCGCAGGATGGCTGCGCGGAGGCGGAGCTTGTCGCTCCCTTTCTCCATGGAAGGCGCTGCCGGGGTGAGGGCGGGCGCCGAGGGGAGCATCTGGTCGCCGCAGGCCATCGCCCCTGCAGCAGCGATGATGAGGGCGGCGACCCCTCCGCGATATGTGTGGGCGGTCTTGCGCATGCGGTTGGTCTCCATGAGGGCGTTCGAACGATGAACTTCAGGGCGGCTGAGCAGCCGGGCTGAGCCTTTCTGAAGGCATCGGTCATGCCCACACGGAAACTGCCGTGCAGCATGGAGTTACGCTTTTCGGCGTGGATCCGCGCTGGAATGCGGTCTACCGGAGTGGATCAGGTTTTTACACTGGCCGGCCGCCTTTGCTTGTGCCCCCCAGACAGCGGCGGGATATTGAACCGCCCGCCTGGCGTCCCCCTCATGTCTGGAGCTCACGTGTCACGTTTCGTCTCTGCGCGGTCCTTCGCCGTCCTCGTCGCGGGTGTCACGCTGACGTTGGGTGCGTCAGCGCCCCCCGCCGCCGCGCAATCCCGCAAGATGACCATCGAGGACGTGCTCGCGCTGCGCAA